>DAHUXX010000006.1 GCA_027306955.1 Acetobacteraceae bacterium
CCAGCGGCAGATCACGCAGTATTTCACGCAGATCGGCTCCTACCACGTGATCCTGGGCGTCGATCCGAAGCTGGAGGGCGATCCCGACACGTTGAACCTGCTCTATGTCCGCGCCGCCAACGGGGCGACCGTGCCGCTGTCGAGCCTGGTGAGCTGGACCACCGCGCCGGTGGCGCCGATCTCGATCAGCCACCAGAGCCAGTTCCCGGCGGTAACGATCTCCTTCAACCTGGCGAGCAACGCCGCACTCGGACAGGCGGTGACGGCAGTGCAGAAGGCGATGCTGGAGATGCAGACGCCGATCACGCTGCAAGGAAGCTTCCAGGGCACGGCGCAGGCGTTCCAGTCCTCGCTCTCGACCGAGCCCTATTTGATCGCGGCGGCGCTGTTCGCCGTCTACATCATCCTCGGCGTGCTCTACGAAAGTTACATCCTGCCGCTGACGATTCTCTCGACGCTGCCGTCCGCGGGCGTGGGCGCGCTCTTGATGCTGATCCTGGTGCACACCGACCTCACCGTGATCGCGCTGATCGGCATCATCCTGCTCATCGGCATCGTGAAGAAGAACGGCATCATGATGGTGGATTTCGCCATCACCGCGGAGCGGCGCGACGCGCTCTCGCCGCAGGAGGCGATCTTCCAGGCCTGTATGCTGCGCTTCCGGCCGATCATGATGACGACGATGGCAGCGATCTTCTCCGGCCTGCCGCTGATGCTGAACCATGGCGCGGGATCCGAGCTGCGCCGGCCGCTTGGCTACGCGATGGTGGGCGGGCTGATCGTCAGCCAGGCGCTGACACTGTCCACGACGCCGGTGCTCTATCTCTATCTGGAACGGTTCCAGCGCTGGCTTTCGCCGCACCGCTCGCCGCGGCTGCCGACGCTCGCGGGCAAGATGACCGACGAGATCGAGGGGGCGGACTGAGTTACGCGGGCTCGTCCGCCACGGTGTTGGCGAGCGTGCCGATCCCGGGAACCTCGACCTCGACCACGTCGCCGGGGACGAGCCAGGTGGGCGGGTCGCGGTGGACCCCGGCGCCGGTGGGCGTGCCGGTGGCGATGACGTCGCCTGGAACCAGTGTGGCGAAGGTGCTAAGGTAGGCGATCAGAAAGTCGAACGGGAAGATCAGGCGCGACGTGGAGTCGTGCTGGCGGACCTCGCCGTTGACGCGGGTGGTGAGCTCCAGCTTGCGGCTTGCGGGAGTTTCGTCAGCGGTAACCATCCAGGGGCCGAGGCTGCCGGAGCGGTCGAAATTCTTTCCCTGCGTGACGTTGAACTTGCCATGGCGCAGCCAGTCCCGGACGGAGCCCTCATTGCAGAGGGTGAGGCCGGCGATGTGCTCGAAGGCGCGCTCGCGCGGGATGTGGCGGCCCGGTTTGCCGATGACAATGGCTATTTCGCCTTCGTAATCGAACTGGGTGGAGACGCGGGGGCGCTCGATCGGCGTGTTGTGGCCGACGACGCTGCGGGGATTGCGGCAGAACAGCGAGGGGTATTTCGGGGCCGCGGACTGGTCGCGGTATTCCTCGTTGCGCTCGGCGTAGTTGACGCCGATGCACCAGAGCTTCTCGCCGAGCACCGGGGGCAGCCAGGTGACGCGGGCGGGATCGACATCCGGGGTCTCGCCGGCATGGGCACGCGCGGCGGCAAACCCGTCGCCCGCGATCAGGGCGAGCATGGACAGGAAGCCGGTGCGGCGGCGCAGGTCGACGATGCCGCGATCGGTAACGATACCGAACGACTCGACGCCATCATGCGTGAAGCTCGCGAGCCGCATCGCCCCTCCTACTGCGCCATCGCGCTGGCCTCGCTGCGCGTGGCGCCGACGCGCGCGGCGAGCGAGGCGGCCATGAAGTCATCGAGGTCGCCGTCGAGCACCGCCTGCGGGTTGCCCTTCTCGACGTTGGTGCGCAGGTCCTTCACCAGCTGGTAGGGCGAGAGGACGTAGCTGCGGATCTGGTGGCCCCAGCCGATATCGGTCTTGGCCGCCTCCGTGGCACTGGCCGCGGCCTCGCGTTTCTGCAGCTCCTGCTCGTAGAGGCGCGCGCGCAGCATCTCCATCGCGGTCGCGCGGTTGCGGTGCTGGCTGCGGTCGGTCTGGCAGGCGACGACGATGCCGGTGGGGACATGCGTGATGCGGATCGCGCTTTCGGTCTTGTTGACGTGCTGGCCGCCGGCGCCGGAGGCGCGGAACGTGTCGACCGTGAGGTCGCTTTCGTTGATGGCGATCGCGAACGTCTCGTCGACCACGGGGTAGACCCAGACGCTGGCGAAGCTGGTCTGGCGGCGGGCGGCGGCGTCGAAGGGCGAGTTGCGCACGAGCCGATGCACGCCGGCCTCCGTCTTCAGCCAGCCATAGGCGGAATCGCCCGAGATGCGCAGCGTCGCCGACTTGATGCCGGCCTGCACGCCCTCGCTGATTTCCATGACTTCGACCTTGTAGCCGTGTCCCTCGGCCCAGCGCGTGTACATGCGCATGAGCATCTCGGCCCAGTCCTGCGCCTCGGTGCCGCCGGCCCCGGCGTTGATCTCGATGTAGCAGTCGCGCCCGTCCGCCTCGCCGGAAAGCAGGCTCTCGGTCTCACGACGGGCGGCCTCCGCGGCGACGTTGCGCAGGGAGGCGGTGGCCTCGGCGGCCATCGCGGTGTCGCCATCGGCCTCGGCGAGCTCGACGAGTTCGCGGGAGTCGGCGAGCTCGCGTTCGATGCGCTGGACGGCCTCGGTCTGCGTGGCGAGCCGCGTGCGCTCGCGCATCAGATTCTGGGCGCGGGCGGCGTCGCTCCAGAGCGCGGGGTTCTCAGTCTCGGCGTTTAGTTCCGCGAGGCGGCGGAGGGCGGCATCCCAGTCAAAGATGCCTCCTCAGCAGTGCCAGCGACTGCTCGATGGAGGTGGCAAGCTGGTCGGATTCGGTGGACATCTTGCAGTTCCAGATGCGGGGCCGGTCCAGGTACTGGGCCGGTCAATAGAGTCCGCCGAGCGGCTTGTCCACGGCGCTAGGCTGGGCGTTGGGATTGGCGGGGTTGGTCGCCGCGGTGTCGTTGGCGGCCGTACCGCCGCTGTCGAGCGGGCCGGAGGCGCCGGGCACCTGGCCGGGCTTGAATGCGTCGAGCGCCGGGCCGAAGCGGGTCTGCCAGGTCGCGACCTTCACCCCTGGCGGTGCGGTGAAGGTGAGCTTGGGGCGCGTGGCGAGGGCTGCGTGCATGAACTGCCGCCAGATCGGCAGGGCGGCCTGCGCGCCCTGCTCGCCGTAGCCGAGACTGCGCGGCTGGTCGAAGCCGATCCAGACCACGGTCACGAGGTCCTGCGAGAAGCCGGAGAACCAGGCGTCCACGAAGTTGTTGGTGGTGCCGGTCTTGCCGGCGAGCATGGTGGGGAATTGCGGCTGGGTGCCGGCGCCGGTGCCGTTGATGACGACGCCGTGCATCATCATCACGACCTGGAACGTGCTCTGCGCGTCGGCGATGCGCGGGCGGTGATCGACGATGGCGGGCGGCTGCGTGGGATCGTTGCAGCCCTGGCACGACAGGCCGGGGGCGCGGTAGATCACCTTGCCGTTGCGGTTGCGCACGCTGTCGATGAAGTGCGGCGTCACCTTGATGCCGAGCGTGTCGAGCGAGGCGTAGGCGCCGGCCTCGCGCAGCACGGTGGTGTCGATGGCGCCGAGAGCGGCAGGGAGCAGCAGCGGCAGCTTCTTTGCCATGCCGAACGCCTCCGCGACCTTCGCCACGTTCCGCATGCCGAGATGGTCGGCGAGGCGGACGGTGACGAGGTTGAGCGACTGGCCGATCGCCGAGTGCAGCGAGGTCGGGCCGTTGAAGTGGCGCTCATAATTGCCCGGCCGCCACTTTCCCGCGGCGCCGAGGTTGAGGACGAAGGGCGCGTCGAGGAAACGCTGCGACGGGGAACTGTCCTGCTCCATCGCCGCGAGGTAGACCATCGGCTTGAAGCTGGAGCCCGGCTGGCGCTGCGCCTGGGTGGCGCGGTCGTACTGGCTGACCGCGAAGCTCCAGCCGCCGGACATGGCGAGCACGCGCCCGGTCGCGGGGTCCAGCGCCAGGATGGCGCCGCCCACACTCGGGATCTGGCGCAGCGCCACGCTGAGCGGCTTGCCTTGGGCGGCGGGTGCGACCTTGAGCATGACGAGGTCGCCGGGAACGACGACGTCAGCGATCTTGGCCGGCGGCGGGCCAAGGTTGCCGGCGGCGTCCTCGTGCCGCGCCCAGCCGAGCGAGGAGAACGGCAGTTGCGCGGTGACCGGCTTGGCCCCCTGCAGGAAGCCGATCGTGGCGGCAGCCGGTGTCTCGGCCACGACGAGGCCGAGCTGCCAGCGATGCAGCATGCCGGGCGGCGCCGGCTGATGTGCCAGCGTCTTCGCCCAGGCGGCGGCGGCCCAGGTGCCGGCGGGTGGCGTGACGTGGCCCGCGGGGCCGCGCCAGGCGGGGTGGCGGCGGTCGTAGGCCAGCAGCCCATCGTGCAGTGCCTTGTCGGCGAAGGCCTGCAGCCGCGGGTCGAGCGTGGTGTGGACGGTGAGACCGCCGGTCTCGGTGCGCGTGAGGCCGAAGCGGGCGATGAGGCGGTTGCGCACCTCGTCGGTGAAGTAGTCGGC
>DAHUXX010000048.1 GCA_027306955.1 Acetobacteraceae bacterium
CTTCTCGGTCGAGGAAGACCTCGACGCCGAGAAGTTCAACGCCTGGATCGGCGCGCTGCTCGCCGAGCAGGGGCAGGACCTGCTGCGTACCAAGGGCATCCTCGCCTACAAGGGCGACGACCGGCGCTTCGCCTTCCAGGCGGTGCACATGATCGCGGACGGCGGCTATATCGGCCCGTGGCGGCCGGGCGAGAGGCGCGAGAGCCGTATCGTCTTCATCGGCCGCAATCTCAACCGCCCGCGCCTGCGCCGCGGCTTCGAGGCATGCCGCGCTTGAACGCGGAAGTCCTCGGCGCCGACCACATCCTCGAGACGCGCGGCAGCAACCGCGATCTCGGCGCGCATGTGGTGGCCTGCGCCTTCGCGCCCGACGGCTCGGCCGGCTTCGCGCTCGGCGACGGCACGCTATGCGTCGCAACCGATGGAGAATGGACCAGCGTCGCCGCGCATGACGGCGCGGTTCTGGCCCTCGCCGCCGACGCGAAGGGCTTCGTGACCGGCGGCGACGACGGCAAGCTCCGGCGGATCGCGGGCGGCGAGGCCACGACGCTGGCCGATTTCGGCTCGCGCTGGGTGGACCAGGTAGCCGCCACGGCGACTCAACTCGCGGCCGGCTACGGCAAGCGCGTCGCAGTGCTGGACGCGGCGGGCAAGACGCTCAAGACGCTGGAACACCCATCGACCGTCACCGGCCTCGTGTTCGATGCAAAAGGCAAACGGATCGGTGCATCGCACGTCAACGGTGCCAGCCTCTGGTTCGTGGCCGCCAGGACCGACAATCCGCGGCGATTGGAATGGAAGGGCAGCCACACCACTATCGCCATTTCCCCGGACGGCGAGAACGTGGTCACCGCGATGCAGGAGAACTCGCTGCACGGCTGGCGCCTAACGGATGGCCAGCACATGCGCATGAGCGGCTACCCCGCCAAGACCAGGGCGCTGTCCTTCACCCGCAGCGGCAAGTTCCTCGCCACTTCGGGGGCGGAGAGCATCGTGCTGTGGCCGTTCTTCGGCGGCGGGCCGATGGGCAAGGCGCCGACCGAGCTTGCCGGCGGCGACAACGCGCTCTGCACCTACGTCGCCTGCCATCCGCAGCACGAGGCGGTGGCCGCGGGCTTCTCCGACGGGCTGGTGGTGCTGGCCGATATCGGCTCTGAACGCATCCTGCCGGTCGCCGGCCCGCGCGAGGGCGGCGCCGTCACCACGCTCGCCTGGCGCACCGACGGCACCAGGCTTGCCCTCGGCACCGAAAGCGGCTTTGCCGCCGTCATCGATTTCTCGAAAAGGTGAGATCCAGCGCGTGAGTTCGACAGAGATCCCGGCGATCCGCCGCATCGGCGCCCATGGGCTTTCGATGCCCGTCCTCGGCCTCGGCACCTGGCCGATGAAGGGCGAAGAGTGCGCGAGGGCCGTCGCCGGCGCGCTCGCCATGGGCTACCGCCACATCGACACCGCGGAGATGTACGGCAACGAGGAGGCGGTGGGCGCCGGCATCCGCGCCAGCGGCGTCGCGCGCGCGGACATCCACCTCACCACCAAGGTCTGGTGGGACCATCTCGAGCCGAAGGCGCTGCGGGCCGCGTTCAATGCGAGTCTGCAACGTCTTGGCAGTGCCTACGTGGACCTCTACCTCATCCACTGGCCGGCCCCTGGAATGAATCTCGGCGCCGCGCTCGACACCATGATGGCGCTGCGCGAGGGCGGCTTCGCGCGCGCGATCGGCGTCTCCAATTTCACCGTGGCTCTGATGCAGGAGGCGGTGCGCTACGCCCCGATCGCCTGCAACCAGGTCGAATACCACCTGATGCTCGGGCAGACGAAAGTGCTGGACTTCGCCCGCACGCACGGCGTCGCCGTCACCGCCTACGCGCCGGTGGCGCGCGGCCTGTTCTCCGGCGACAAGACGGTGGCCGCCATCGCCAGAAAGCACGGCGCCGCCGCCGAGCAGGTGGCCCTCGCCTGGCTGCTGGCGCAGGACGAGGTCGCCGCGATCCCCAAGGCGACGAAGCCCGAGAACCAGCGCGCCAATCTCGCGGCTCTCGACCTGCATCTGTCGCCCGAGGACATCGCCGCGCTCGATGCGCTGCCGAAGGATCGCCGCCAGGTGAACGCCTCCTTCGCGCCCGACTGGGACAGGTGAAGCGGCTTCGCGCCGGGCTTCTGCTCTCAGCTGCTGCGCACGCGGCGCTGGCCAGCGCGATTCTCGCCACCAGGGTAACGAACAGGCTCGCCACGGCGCCGGTGCCACCGGCCGTGGACCTGGTTGCGTTCGCGCCTGAACCCATCGCACCCGCGCCAGCTCCCGCGCCAGCCGTCACATCGGCAATGCCGGCACAATCGGTACCGCGTGCCGGGAGCGCGGTCGCGACCGCCACGGCCGAACCCGCCGCTCCTGCCACATCGCCGCCCGCCCCCGCGCCACTGCCACTGCCGCCGCGCCCGCTTGTTCGGCCCCGGCTCGCGCGCGCAGCGCCGCGCCAGCCCTCCGCGCAGGTACCGGCAGCGCCACCGGCCCCTGCGCGCGCGACACCAGCCCACGCGTCATCCGCGCCTGCCCCGACGCAAGCCGCGACGAGAACCGCGGACGTCTCCGCGCCACCCGCCGCGTGGCTGCGCGCCATCGCGGCCTGGCTCGCGGCGCACCGTTCCTATCCCGCGCGGGCCCGGCGCGAGGGCGAACAGGGAACCGTCGTGCTCCGCCTCATCGTCGCGCGCGACGGCACCGTGCGCGAGGCGAGCCTGCTCGCGGGCTCCGGCCATTCCGATCTCGACCGGGCGAGCCTCGCCGCCGTCCGCGGCGCGCACCTGCCGGCGGCACCATCGCCCGAGGCGCCGGCGGAGCTCACCCTGCGCGTGCCAATCCGCTACGCTCTCGAAATGTCAAACTGAGGGAACCGTGACCCCGATCATGTCGCCCTCGCGCACGATCGCGGCGAGGCGCGCCGCATCCCAGCCGTCGGTGCCAGCCGGCCGCTCGGGCAGCACCATCCAGCGATAATCCGCGGTGCTGTCCACCACGCGGATCGCCACGTCCCGCGCGAGTTCCGTGCCGAACTCGCGCAGCAACGCGCGTGGGGTGCGCACCGCCTTGGCACGGTAGGCCGCGGATTTGTACCAGAACGGCGGATAGCCCAGCACCGCGCGGGGATAGCAGGAGCACAGCGTGCACACGACAAGATGATGCAATCCAGGAACATTCTCCAGCACGCCGAGCGGCGGCAGGCCGCGCATCGGGATCCCCATCGCCTCCGCCGCCTTTGTCCCGTCCGCCAGCATCAGCGCGCGGAACTCGCGGTCCGTCCAGGCGCGCGCCACCATCGCCGCCCCCTGGCCGGGATTGGCGGCATCCGTCGCCGCGATGCGCTCGGCGATCTCCGCCGCGTTCGCGATTCCTTGCTCCGCCAGCAGCGCGCGCAGCCCCTTGAGCATGTCGCGCTCGTCGAGGTCCCCGAGGATCATGCCGCCTCCAGCCAGGATTCGAAGAGCTCGACCAGAAGATCGGCATCCGCCTCCGGCCAGATCCGCCGCAGATCGAAACGAACATGATACAGGGCAAGCTCCTCCGCCGGCCGCGCGAAGGCGAGCTTCTCCGGGTTGCGGAAGCGGCCCAGCGCGCGGTGGATCACGCCCTCCTGCCCGCGCACGTAATAGGGCGTGCGGATGTGGCAGGGCCCGCGCGTCTCCGGCCAGTCGAGCCGTACGCGCACCCTCCTGCCCGGGGCCAGCTGCGCCGTCATCGCCCGGCCCCGGAAATCGCATGCGCGCGCAGCGCCGCCTCCGAGATCACGCCCTTCTCGATCAGGATCGACGCGATCGAGCGCACCCAACGCCGGTAGTAGGACAGCCGGCGATAGACGTCCTCCGGCAGTGCCTCGATGCCGCGCCGCAACTCGTCCACGCTCATCACGCCCTTGGCGCCGAGGATCTGGCGGATCGCGTCCACCTCGCGGTCAAAATCGTCGAGCGCGTGCGGCGCGGTGTCCACCGCCTCGCACAGGAAGCGCGGCACGCCGCCGAGGTCATGCATCGCGCGCGGAACGCGGTCCGCCAGGTCGGCGGCAACATCGTTGCTCATGACGCCGAGGTTAGCGCCCGCTCCCGCTCTTTGCCACCGGCCGTTCGCCACCCAGCTACTTCACCACCTCAGCCGGATCGACGCCGAAAATGGCACCGCGCGGCACCCAGCCATCATACCCGCCAGCGAGCACGCGGCACCAGGCACCAGCGGGGCAGGCGCGCAGCTTGCCGACCACGCCATGCTCCAGCATCGCCACCGCCCGCGCGGTGTCGGAGGGGCGCGCGCGCAGCAGCACGCTTTTCGCCGTCACCATAAAGCCGCGCACCCCCGACAGCAGGATCTCGTGGATCCAGCCGCGGTCGCCGACGGGGTCCACCACCAGGCGCCAGACATCGAACTTGCGCAGCACTTTCACCGGCATGCCGCGACGGTGATAGACCCAGCGGATCGGGTACTGGAAACCCGGTCCCTGCCGCAGATACACGTCGGAGGAAGTCAGCGTTTCCCAGTACGGCTTGAACACTGGCTTCGGCATCGGCGGCAGTTCAGGCTTCTCGGGCAGCGCGGCGGCGACGGGCTTCGCGGCCGGCGGGCTCGCGGCCGGCTGTGGGCTGGCCTGCACCGTTGCCCCAGGCGGGGACGGCGGCAGCGGCAACGGCGGCTGGCTACGCGCGGCCGGTGTCGCGCCCGAGTGCGACCCGCCAAGCTGCGAGGATGCGTGCGCAGCGGGCGCGGCGGGCACGTGCAGAAACGCCGGCGGGATCGGCGGCGGCGCGGCGCGCGCCGTGCCCGCGGCGAGCACCACCATGGACCCGAGCACGGGCCCGAACGACCAGCCCCAACGCATCGGCGCCTCTCTACAAGTCACGCCCGAGAGCGGGTCAAGCATCGGCCCTCAAAAGGAAACGATCTCGCCCGCTTGCGCGAGCAGCGTGGCCATGCCCGCAACCTCGACCCCGGGCGCGAGGCGCTCCGCCGCAATCCCCGCGAGGCGCAGTGCCGTCTCGCAGGCGATCATCCGCACGCCCAGCTCCGCCGCCGCCGCGCGCAACTCCGCGCAGGTCGCGACCCCGAGCGAGCACCGCCGCGCCTCCTCCGCCGCTTCCTGCCCGGCCGCTCCCTCGCCGAGCAGGGCGGCAACGCCCGCGTCGGTCGCGAACACCGCCACGGCGCGGCCGAGCGAGGCCGCCGTCGTCGCCAGCATCAGCGCCGCGTGGACGCGCGACGATCCGCCCGAGACCAGCAGGATGCCGAGGCAATCAGCCCGCGCAGGCAGGTGCCGGCTCCGCGTGGTGCGAAAGGTCGCGATAACCGTGCGCGCCACAGGACGGGCACCCGGGGTCGCGTGGCAGGGCGATCGTGCGCATGCGCATGGCCAGCGCGTCCCACATCAGCAGCCGCCCGGCCAGCGTCTCGCCGATGCCCATGATCTCCTTCAGCACCTCCGTCGCCTGCAACGTGCCCATGACGCCGGTGACGGCCCCGAGCACGCCCGCCTCGCCGCAGCTCGGTACCAGGCCCGCCGGCGGCGGCGCGGGGTGCAGGCAGCGGTAGCAGGGCCCGCCCGCATGCGGCTTGAACACGCCGAGTTGCCCCTCGAAGCGCAGCACCGCGGCGGAGACCAGCGTCTTGCCAGCCAGCACACAGGCATCGGAGAGCAGGAACCGTGTGTCGAAGTTGTCGGTGCCGTCGCAGATGATGTCGTAGTCCCCGATCAGGTCGAGCACGTTGCCGGGCCCCATGCGCGCCCGCATCGGCCGCACCTCGACCAGCGGATTGATCCGCCGCGCCGCCGCCGCCGCGGATTCCACCTTCGGCCGGCCGAGGTCCTCCGTGCCATGCGCCACCTGGCGCTGCAGGTTGGAGAGTTCCACCAGGTCATCGTCGACGATACCGATCGCCCCCACCCCGGCGGCGGCGAGATAGAGCAGCAGCGGCGAGCCGAGCCCGCCAGCGCCCACGATCACCACCCGCGCGGCGCGCAGCTTCGCCTGGCCCGTGCCGCCGACCTCGGTGAGCAGGATGTGGCGCGCATAGCGCCTTATCTCGTCTTCGGAGAAATCCAGGTCCATCGCCGGCATATGGGCGCCCGCAGGCGGATCACGCAAGGCCGGGCGAAGGTACGGCCAGACGAAGCTCAGGAGGCCGGCGTCGCCGGGTACCCTGCCTCCTCCAGCGCCGCGATCACCGGCGCCGCCTCCGCACCTTCCACCGTCACGCGATGCGCGGGCAGGTCGACGACGACGCGCGCGGCCGGCGCCACCGCCGCGACCGCCTCCTTCACCGCGCGCTCGCAATGCGAGCAGCTCATGTCGGGAACGTTCAGTGTCAGCATGGGTACCTCCGCGCCCCAGATGGGCCTTCCCATTGTGGTAAGGTCAACCCCTCCACCAGCGGCGCAGCGCTACCAGCGACCAGATCGCCTCCACCAGCCCGAACGGCCAGGCGCCCTGGAGGAACCCATAGACCGAACCGAGCGCACATGCGCCGGCGAAGCCCAGCACGAACCGGTTGCTGCGCCGCTCCAGCGCGTAGCAGACCAGCATCGCGGTCACCGCGAAGAGCCCGAACCAGGTCAGCGGCGTGAACATTCAGAGCGCCGCCAGCACGGCGTCCGCGACCTCGCGCGTGCGCGCGGCGCCGCCCGCGTCGGGCGGCCGCAGCCCGGCGGCGAAAGTCTTGTCCACGGCCGTGCGCAGCATGCCCGCCGCCTCCGCGCAGCGCGGCGCGGCGTGCCGCTCCGCCAGCCACTCCAGCATCATCGCCGCGGACAGGATCGTCGCGGTCGGGTTTGCCAGCCCCTTGCCCGCGATATCAGGCGCGCTGCCGTGGCAGGGCTGGAACACCGCGTGCGCGTCGCCGATATCGGCGGACGGCGCGAACCCCATGCCGCCGATCAGCCCCGCCACGAGGTCCGAGAGGATGTCGCCGAACATGTTCTCCGTCACCATGACGTCGAACCGCCACGGCCGACGCACCAGGTCCAGCGCCGCCGCGTCGACATAGACGCACTCCGCCTCGATCGCGGGGAAGCGCGCTGCCACCTCCAGGAACACGCGGCGGAAGAACGCCATGGAGGTCAGCACGTTGGCCTTGTCCACGCAGGCGACGCGCCCTGCCAGGCCGCGGGCCCGCCGCGCCTCGGCGATGCGGAACGCCGCCTCGAACAGCCGCTCGCTGGTCGCGCGCGTGATCACCAGCCGGTCGATCGCCCGCGCATCGTTCTCCACCCGCCCCAGCTTGCGCTCCGCGAACAGGCCCTCGGTCGATTCGCGCAGCAGCACCAGGTCGAGCGAGGCCGCGCGGGAATCGGCGAGTGGTGTCGGCAAGCCGGGGATCGCGCGGGCCGGCCGCACCCCGGCATAAAGCCCGAGCTCCGTGCGCAGATCGAGCTGCGGCGAGATTTCCGTCCCGTCCGGATAGCGTATCGCGGGGTCGCCCATGGCGCCGAGCAGAATCGCGTCCGCCGCCCGGCACGCCGCCATCGTCGCCGCCGGGAGCGCGGTGCCCGTGGCGCGATAGCACGCCGCGCCCGCCGAATGTTCCTCCAGCGTCAGCGCCACGCCCACGCGCCTGCAGGCCGCGCGCAGCAGCGCCACCGCCGGCGCCATCACCTCTGCGCCGATCCCGTCCCCGGGGAGCACGGCGACGCAAAAATCGTCCATGCGGCATCCTCGCTTTGCATGCGGCTCCGTCAACCGCCCTTGACCTTCCCATCATGGGAAGCACATCTCTTGCACCATGGACGGCGGCAGCACCATCGACCTCTCGATCACCGGCATGACCTGCGCCGCCTGTGCCGCGCGTGTCGAACGCGCGCTGAAGCGCACGCCGGGTGTTGCGGCAGCCTCGGTCAATCTCGCAACGGAGCGCGCTCGCGTGACCCTCGCCGGGGCGGACGAGGAGGCGGTGATCGCCGCCGTCACCCGCGCGGGCTATGGCGCGGCGCCGCTGGGGGCTCCGGCCCAGGCGGACCGCACGGAATGGTGGCTGCTCGGCCTCGGCGCCGCGCTCACCCTGCCACTGCTCGCGACGATGGCGGGGCACATGCTGCCCGGCTGGGTGGAACTCGCGCTGGCCACCCCGGTGCAACTCGCCGTCGGCTGGCGCTTCCACCGTGGCGCCGTGGCAGCGTTGCGGGCCCGCGCCCCGAACATGGATGTGCTGGTCTCGCTCGGCACCTGGGCTGCCT
The DNA here is from genome assembly GCA_027306955.1 of Acetobacteraceae bacterium. Lineage (GTDB taxonomy): Bacteria > Pseudomonadota > Alphaproteobacteria > Acetobacterales > Acetobacteraceae > JAJXXT01. The sequence goes on from DAHUXX010000048.1 coordinate 8,211, forward strand.
TCCTGCTGAGCCTGTGGAATCTGTGGGCGGGCGGGCCACGCTACTTCGAGTCCGCGGCGGTCGTGATCGTGCTGGTGCGCCTCGGCAAGGCGCTGGAGGCGCGCACCCGCCGCCGCACCGGCGAAGCCCTGCGCGCGCTGGAGGCGCTGCGCCCCGCGACCGCCTGGCGCCTCGCGGACGGGGAGGAGACGCAAGTGCCGATCGCCTCCCTGCGTGTCGGCGACCGCATCGCCGTGCCGCCCGGAGAGCGCATCCCTGTCGACGGCATCGTGCGCGCGGGCGAAAGCGAGGCGGACGAAAGCCTCCTCACCGGCGAAAGCCGCCCCGTGCCCAAGGCGCCGGGCCTGCGCGTCGTCGCCGGCTCCCTCAACGGCGCCGGACGTCTCGAGATCGAAACGACGACGCTGGCCGGCGAGACCATGCTCGCGCGTATCGTCCGCCTGGTGGAGGACGCGCAGGCCGCCAAGCCGCCGATCCAGCAGCTTGTCGACCGCGTCAGCGCCGTCTTCGTGCCCATGGTGCTGGGGATCGCGGTCCTCGCCTTCGCCAGCTGGCTGCTTCTGGGCGCGTCGCTCAGCTACGCGCTGGTCGCCGCCGCCGCGGTGCTCGTCGTCGCCTGCCCCTGCGCCCTTGGCCTCGCGACACCTGCCGCGATCGTCGCTGGAACCGGGGCTGCGGCCCGCGCGGGCATCCTGATCGCCGACCCCTCGGTGCTGGACGCCGCGCGCGGCATCCGGACCGTGGCCTTCGACAAGACCGGCACGCTGACGGAGGGCCGCCCGCGCCTCGTCGCCGCCATCCCGGCGCCGAACGTTACTAAATCGGAACTTCTCTCCCTGGCCGCCGCGATCGAGGGCAACGCCACGCACCCGCTCGCCCGCGCGATCCGGGACGCGGCGAAGGATCTCGGCATGCCGGCCGCCACCGATCTGCGCGCGCTGCCCGGGCGCGGCGCCGAGGCGCGCGTCGGCGGTCGCCGCCTGGCGCTTGGCAGCGAGCGCCTGCTCGCGGAATCCGGTGCCGACGCCGGAACGCTTGCGGCCAAGGCCGCGCGCCACGCGGACGCCAGCCTCGCCTGGCTGATCGCGCCGGAGGAGGCGCGCGTGCTCGGCATGCTCGCCTTCGCCGATACGCCGCGCGAGGGCGCGCGCGAGGCGGTGGCGCAACTTCATCGCCAGGGTTTCCGCGTCGCCATGCTCTCGGGCGACCACAAGGATGCCGCCGAGGCCGTCGCCACGGCGCTCGGCATCGAGGATGTCCGCGCCGACCTGCTGCCCGCCGAGAACCTCGCCGCCATCGCGGCACTGCGCGAGCAGGGCCCCGTCGCCATGGTCGGCGACGGCGTCAACGACGCGCCGGCGCTCGCCGCCGCGGATCTCGGCATCGCCATGGCGGGCGGCAGCGACGCGGCGCTGCATGCCGCGGGCATCACGTTGCTGCGCGCCGACCCGCGCCTGGTTCCCGCCTCGCTCGCCATCGCGCGGCGCACCGCGAGCACCATCCGCCAGGGCCTCTTCTGGGCCTTCGCCTACAATGTCGTGGCCCTGCCCTTCGCGGCGCTGGGCGTGCTGTCGCCGATGATCGCAGGCGGCGCGATGGCCGCGTCCTCCGTCTCCGTCGTGCTCAACGCGCTGCGCCTGCGGCGCTGGAGACCGGGCTGATGGAGGGGCCATGAACATCGGCGACGTGGCCCGCGCCTCCGGCGTCTCGGCCAAGATGGTCCGTTACTACGAAGCAACGGGCCTGCTGGCCGCGGCACCGCGCAGCGCCGGCAACTACCGCACCTATTCCGAGGCCGACGTCCACACGCTGCGCTTCATCCGCCGCGCCCGCGACCTCGGCTTCGACATGGCCTCAATCGGCCGCCTTCTCGCGCTCTGGCGCGACGAGCACCGCAGCAGCGCCGAGGTGAAGCGCATCGCGGAGAGCCACATCGCCAGTCTGCGGGAGCGCATCGGCCAGATGCAGGCGATGCTGCGCACGCTCGAGCATCTCTCCCACCACTGCCACGGCGATGCCCGGCCGGACTGCCCGATCCTTGACGATCTCGCCTCCCGCGAACCAGCGCGTGCGCCAGAACCCGAGCGGGCGCAATGAGCCTCACCCGCCGCACTCTCCTCGCCGCCGCGGCGGCACTGCCGACGACGCCCCCGCGCGCCGCCCCACGCGTGCTCACCGCCGGCACGCGCACGCTGGACGTGCTTGGCAAGCCGGCGACCGTGTTCTCCCTCACAGGCCCCGACGGCAAGCCCGATCTCGCCTTCGCGCCAGGCGAGCGGTTTTCAGTGACGTTTCACAACGACCTCAGGGACTCGACACTGCTGCACTGGCACGGCCTCACGCCCCCGCCGGCACAGGACGGCACGCCCGCCCTCTCGGCCCCGGCGATCGCCGCGGGCCAATCCGTTGCCTACGACTTTCCGCTCGTCCGTCCCGCCACAGCCTGGGCGCATCCGCTCGGCCTGCAGCAGCAGCGCCTGCTCTGCGCCCCGATCGTTGTGCACGCGCCCACCGACGCGCCGACACGCGAGCACCTTCTGCTGCTCGCGGATTTCGCCTTTGCCGATGCCGCGGCACTCCAGGCCGCGCTCGGCACCGGGGAGGGCGACGGCGAGAGCATCGCCTACGACGCCTACCTCGCCAACGACCGCACACTCGACGACCCGGAACTCGTCGCCATGGAGCCGGGCGAGTGGTTGCGGCTGCGTATCGTCAACGCCGCCAGCGCCACTGGCTTCACCATCGCAACGGGCGGCCTGCACGCGCGGCTTATCGCGGTGGACGGCAACCCCGTCGTGCCACTCGACGACACAGGCTTTCCCCTCGCCCTCGGCCAGCGCCTCGACCTGATGCTGCGCGTCCCCACGCAGGGCGCCTACCCGATCCTCGCCGCGGCCGAAGCCGGCACCGGCCGCGCCGGCATCGTGCTCGCGACACCGGGCGCGCGCGTCGCGAAACTCGCCCGCGAGGCGAAGCGGCCGGCGGACCTGCTCGACCCTGCCTTCGAGAAGCGCCTCGCCGCCGACCACCGCCTGGCCGCGATGCGCCCGGACCGCAGCTTCGCCATCCGCCTAGAGGGTCAGGCGCGCCCCTATGCCTGGCGCATCACCGGCGACGACCTCGCCGTGCGCGCCGGCGACCGCGTGGAAATCGCCGTCGCCAACGCGACCGATCGCGCCCAGCCGATCCATCTGCACGGCCATGTGTTCGAGGTCGTGGGCATCGGCGACGTACGCCTCGCCGGCGCCCTGCGCGACACTGTCTCGGTGCCGCCGGGGCAGACCATCACACTGGCCTTGGACGCGAACAACCCCGGCGAGTGGCTGCTGCACTCGACGCATCTCTACCGGCTGCTCGCCGGCATGGCCGCGATCCTGCGCTACGGCGCGTAACGATTCAGGCCGGCTCCGCCAGCCGTTGCGCTTTTACAACCTCGCCGTCGAAGTCGCGCGGTGCCGCGCGCTCCGGCCCACCCACGACCACGTCCGGCCGCAGCAGCCCCACCAGCTCCTCCGCCGGGTCGCCCTCCCCCGTGGCGATCACCACGAGATCGACGCTGTCGAGGCTGGCGAGCCGCGCCGCGCGCACCGCCTCCGGTTCGCGTGGCCGGCCCGGGTCCTTCCGCCGCCGCAACGACGCGTCCGAGGCCAGGCCCACCACCAGCCGCTCGCACGCCGCGCGCGCCTGTTCCAGCAAATGCGCATGCCCCGCCCGCAGCCCGTCGAAGCCACCGGCGACGAAGCCGATGCGCCGCCCCTCGCGCCGCCAGCGGTCCACGCGCGCCGCCGCGGCCTCCGCCGGGACGATGCGCGCGAGGGCACCTCGCTGTGGGCTCGCCGCGGCGCGCAGATCGCCCGCGCGCGCG
>DAHUXX010000055.1 GCA_027306955.1 Acetobacteraceae bacterium
GTTGCCCCGCCGGCGTGTTCAGCAGCGCTTCGGCGCGCCGCAGCGTCAGCGTGGCATTGGCGAGCAGCGCCCGGTTCTGCGCCACCGCCGCCCGCGCCGCCGCCACACTGGCCTCGAACGGCCCGCGCTCCAGCCGGTACAGCAACTGCCCCCTGTGGACCTCCGCCCCCTCGGTGAACAGCCGCGCGGTCAGGAACGCCGTCACCCGAGCCGCCAGCGCCACCGTGTCCATCGCCTGCACGCGCCCGACGAACTGGCTCGTTTCCGTCACCTGCTCGGGCCTGGCCGCGAACACCCCCACCGAAGGCGGCCCGCCGGGCCCGAACTGCGCGTGCGCCGCCGGCATCCAGCCGAGGAAAACCCAGCCCAGGAAAACGGCGCCACAAAGCATCGGCGCGAGGTGTTTCAGCCGCATCGAGACCCTCTTGGCGGGGGAGAACGTCAGGGCAGATATGCCATGCGCCGGCGGACTTGCGAGTTTTTTTTGCCGCGCTCAAGTTCCGCCCACCATTCCGGAGAGAGGTCCATGGCGGAACATGTGACGGTGTGCGAGGTCGGCCCGCGCGACGGGCTGCAGATGGCCAGGACGATCATGGCGACACCAGCCAAGATCGCCTGGATCCGCACCATCGCCGCCGCCGGCGTGCGCGAGATCGAGGTCGGCAGCTTCGTGCCCCCGAAGCTGATCCCGCAGATGGCCGATACCGCGGAGGTGGTGCGCGCCACGGTCAACCTGCCGGGTGTCACCATCGTGGCGCTGGCTCCCAACCTGCGCGGCGCCATGGGCGCCTACGAGGCCGGCGCGCATCGCGTCAGCATCCCGGTCTCGGTGAGCGAGGGTCACAGCCGCGCCAACCTCAACCGCTCGCCGATGGAACAGGGGGAGGAGGTCGGGCACATCATCCAGTGGGTCCGCGCCCAGCCCCGCCGCATGGAGGTGGAGGCCGCCTGCTCCACCGCCTTTGGCTGCTCGATCGATGGCGTGGTGCCGGAGGCGGCGGTGCTGCGCGTCGCCGAGGCGCTTGCCGCGCACCAGCCGGACACGCTGGCGCTGGCCGACACCGTTGGCTACGCCAACCCGGCGCAGGTGAAGTCGCTGGTCCGCGCCACCCGGGCGGCCGTCGGCAAGGTGTTCACCGGCCTGCACCTTCACGACACGATGGGCCTCGGGTTGGCCAACGCGCTCGCGGGGCTGGAGGAAGGCATCCGCGACTTCGACTCCGCGCTGGCTGGGCTGGGCGGCTGCCCCTTCGCACCCGGCGCCTCCGGCAACATCGTGACCGAGGACCTGGTGTTCATGCTGGAGAGCATGGGCTTCGCGACCGGCATCGATCTCGCGAAGCTGCTTGAGGCGCGCCGCCCGCTGCACGAGGGCCTGCCCGCCGAGCCGATGCACAGCCAGGTCGCCAAGGCCGGCATCCCCAAGACCTTCCGCGCCGCCGCCTGATCCCATGGACCTGCCGCTCAAGGGCGTCCGCGTCGTCGAGTTCGTCCACATGATCATGGGGCCGACCACCGGCCTCGTGCTCGGCGACCTCGGCGCGGACGTGATCAAGGTCGAGCCCTACCCCGCGGGCGACAACACGCGGCGGCTCACCGGCGCCGGCGCCGGCTTCTTCACGTTGATGAACCGCAACAAGCGCAGCATTGCGGTGGACATGAAGCAGGCGGAGGGCCTTGCCCTCGTCAGGCGCCTTGTCGCCACCGCCGACGCCGTGGTGGAGAATTTCCGCCCGGGTGCCATGGACAAGCTCGGCCTCGGCGCGGAGGCGCTGATGGCGGAGAACCCGCGCCTCATCTACTGTTCCAACAAGGGCTTCCTGCCCGGCCCCTACGACCACCGCGTTGCGCTGGACGAGGTGGTGCAGATGATGGGCGGGCTCGCCTACATGACCGGCTTCCGCGACCGCCCGCTGCGCGCGGGGAGTTCCGTCAACGACATCATGGGGGGCATGTTCGGCGCCATCGGCATCCTCGCCGCCATCGAGGAACGCCACCGCACCGGCAAGGGGCGGCATATCCAATCCGGCCTCTACGAGAACAACGTGCTGCTCGTGGCACAGCACATGGCGCAGTACGCGATCACCGGCCAGGAAGCGCCGCCGATGACCGACCGCCGCCCCGCCTGGCCGATCTACGACATCTTCGAAACGAGCGACGGGCGCCTGTTCGTCGGTGTCGTAACGGATACGCAATGGATGATCTTCTGCGAGGCGTTCGGCCTGCCGGAGCTCGCGAACGACCCCACGCTCGGCAACTCGGCCCAGCGCGTCGCCGCCCGCGACCGCACGCTGCCGCGCGTGGCCGAGGTGCTGAAGCGGTACACGACGAAGGACCTCGCCGAACGCTGCGAAAAGCTCGGGCTGCCCTTCGCGCCCATCACCCGGCCCGTCGAGCTTTTCGACGACCCCCACCTCAACGCCGCCGGCGGGCTCGTGCCCGTGACCCTGCCCGACGGGCGCAAGAGCAAGCTGCCCGCGCTGCCCATCGCCATCGACGGCGAGCGGCCGGGGCTCACGCGCGATATCCCCGCCATCGGTCAGCAGACGGAGGAGATCGCGCGGGAACTCGGCTACACGGATGAAGAGATCACGAAGCTGAAGAACCAAAAGACGATCGGATAAGACTCCGGACTCTGCCCGGACCCGCCAGGGACCTCGGGTCCCTGGACCCAATGAATGGAGGCGAGAATGCGCAATCTTCCGATTGGCAAGGCCTTCACTCTGATGGAGTGCGGGCCGGTCATCCTGGTCACCACGCACGACGGCACGCGCGACAACATCATGACCATCTCCTGGACCATGGTGCTGGACTTCGCCGGCGGCTTCGCGCTCACCACCGGGGCGTGGAACCATTCCTACGCGGCGCTCACCAAGACGAAGGAGTGCGTCATCGCCATCCCCACCATCGACCTGCTCGACAAGGTGGTGGGTGTGGGCACCTGTTCCGGCACCGACACCGACAAGTTCGACAAATTCCGCCTGACGCGCGCCAAGGCGAAGCAGGTCCGCCCGCCGCTCATCAAGGAATGCCTGGCCAACCTCGAATGCCGGGTCCGCGACATCATCGAGGACCACAACATCGTCATCCTCGAAACCGTCGCGGCGCACATCGACCCGGCTCGCAAGGAACGCCGCCTGATCCACGCCATCGGCGACGGCACCTTCGTCGTGGACGGGCGCAAATACGACCGCCGGGAAATGATGAAATCAAAGCTCCCGGCAGGGATATGACGAAGCCATTCAGGTAAAGGAAACGACCTTGCCCACCGGCGCGCCGAGCACCTCGCCGTCGCGCATGACCACTTTGCCGCGCACGACGGTCGCGACCGGCCACCCCTTCACGCGCATGCCCGCGAACGGCGTCCAGCCGCAGGGCGAGACAATCGCGCTTTCCTCGATCGTGCGCTCGGCGCCCATGTCGACCAGGGTGAAGTCCCCGTCATAGCCCGCGGCAAGGCGGCCCTTGCCGACAGCGCCATAGACCCGCGCGGGACCGGCGCACATGAGGTCCACCAGGCGCTCGAGCGACAGCCGCCCGGCGTTCACGTGGTCGAGCATCACCGGCACGATCGTCTGCACGCCGGTGAGCCCCGCCGCCGTGTCCGGCCAGGGCCTGGCCTTCGCGCTGCGCGCGTGCGGCGCGTGGTCGGAGCCGATGCAATCCACCGTCCCGTCCGCGACGGCCGCCCACGCGGCCGCCCAGTGCCGCCGTTCGCGGATCGGCGGGTTCATCACCGCGTAGGCGCCCAGCCGCTCATAGGCATCGGGCGCCGCCTGCGTCAGGTGATTGACCAGCACCTCCACCGTCGCGACCTCGCGGTAGTCGCGAAGGTACAGAAGTTCTTCCGCTGTCGAAACGTGCAGAATATGCGCGGGCCTGCCGGTACGCATCGCCAGCGCCATCAGCCGCCTGGTGCCGAGGAAGGCGCATTCCACATCCCGCCACTCGGCGTGCATCGCGTAAGGCTGGCCCTGGTGGAACATCGCACGGCGCTCACGCAGGCGGTACTCGTCCTCGCTGTGATAGGCAATGCGCCGGCGCCCGCTGCGCATCACGCGCTCCAGGCTCTCGTCGTCCTCGACCAGCAAATCGCCCGTGGAGGAGCCGGCGAACACCTTGATCGCGCACACGCCCGGCTCCGCCTCCAGCGCGCCGAGCGTGGGGATATTGGTCTTGGTGGCGCCGACATAGAGACCGATGTCACACCAGGAATTGCGGCCCGCGTAGGCGCGCTTCGTCGCCAGCGTCGCGGCATCGGTCGCGGCGGGATTGGTGTTCGGCATGTCGAACACGCAGGCGAGACCGCCGAGCACCGCAGCCTTCGTGCCCGTCGGGATGCTTTCGACAGTGGCGCCACTGGCGTCGCCCGTGCCGGGGTCGCGCAGGTGCACGTGCGGGTCGATGAGCCCTGGCAGCACCATGAGTCCGGTGGCGTCGATCACCTGGCGCGCCTCGCCGTCATGGAAACCGGCGATGCGCCCGTGGCGCACCGCGACGTCCGTGCGCACCCGCCCCCAGGGCGTGAGGCAGGTGCCGTCCTTGATAACGAGATCGAAAGGATTCATCGCGTCGCCAGTGCCTCGAACACATCACCCTCCGGCTTCAGGCCCAGCACGTGCGTGCGGTGCCACAGCGCATAGAACAGCAGGATCCAAGCGAGAAACCCGGTATGGCGCCTGCCGCTGCAATGGCGGAACCGTCGCGGGTGGAGGCGCTGTTCCGCGACCTCGCGGATGCCCTCCTGCGCGGCCACCAGGCCGCCCAGGCGCTCGCCCACGCCCGAGATCCAGGTCCCCATCGGCACCGTGAAGCCCTGCTTCGGCCCGAACGGGTTTGCGGCCGGGCAGTTCTTCTCCAGCCATTTGCGCAGCAGCCACTTGCCCATGCCGCTGCGGACCTTCAACGGATCCGGCAGCCGCCACACCACCTCCGCGACCCCCTGGTCGAGCAGCGGCGTGCGCCCCTCCACCGCGTGCGCCATCAGGCAACGGTCGAGCTTGAGCAGCAGGTCGTGCGGCAGCCAGTCCTCGATATCCGTCGCCTGTGCCGCCATCAGCCGCGTGCGGCCCGCGGTCGCCGATCGCGCCTCCGCCGCCGCCTGGCCGTCGCGCCAGTTGCGCGGATGCTGGCGCAGCACCCGCACGCGGTCGAAATTGCCGCGCGCGCGCATCACCCGCCCGCCCAGCCACCACGGCCGCATGGCGCTGCGGTAGCGCCCATAGCCGGCGAAGATCTCGTCGCCGCCTTCCCCGGAGAGCACCACCTTCACCTCCTGGCGCGCGCGCTGCGCAAGGAACCAGGTCGGGATGATCGCGTAGTCCGCAGCCGGGTCGTCCATGCAGGCGACGATCTGTGGCAGGTGCCGCCAGACCATCGCCTCCGTCACGTCGAGTGTCTCGTGCCGCGCGCCGAGGCTGGCCGCGACCCGCCGCGCCGCCTCGCGCTCGTCCGCGGCACCCGGCGCCGCGAACCCCGCGGTGAAGGCCAGCACCGGCCGGTCGTTGAGGCGGGCCATCAGCGTCAGCACGGTCGCGGAATCGATGCCGCCGGAGAGGAACATGCCGTAGGGCACGTCGCTGCGCTGGTGCAGGTCCACGCTTTCCTCGAGCGCGCGGTCGAGCCGCCTGAGCGCCTCGTCCTCCGGGATCGTCTCCGGCCCGCCCTCCGGCAGCGCGTTCACGCGCCGCCGGTCGACGACCTTGCCGTCCGCCACCTGCAGCGTCTCGCCCGGAAGCAGGCGGAAGATGCCGGGGAAGATCGTCTCGGAGCCGGTCGTGTACTGCATCTGCAGCAACTCGTCGCGCGCCGCAGGGCGCAGCCCGCGCCCGACCAGGCCGGCCGCGATAAGCGCCTGCGCCTCGGAGGCAAAGGCGAGCCCCTCCTGCGTCTGCGCGTAGTACAGCGGCTTGATGCCCCAGCGGTCGCGAGAGACCGCGACCCGCCGCGCCGCGCGGTCGTGGATCGCGATCGCGTACATGCCGCGCAACAGTTTCGCGTAGTCCGGCCCGTCGCGCAGGTAGAGGTGCAGCGGCGGCTCGCAGTCGCTGACGGAGGCGAAGTTGACCCCCGGCATCGCCGCGCGCAGCTCGCGGTAGTTGTAGATCTCGCCGTTCGCCACCAGCGCCGCGGTGCCGGCGAAGAACGGCTGGTCGCCGGTCACCAGGTCGATGATGGCAAGCCGGTTCTGCGCTATGCCGACGCGCCCGGAGATCGTCTGCCCACCCGCGTCCGGCCCCCGGTGGGCCATCGCCGCGATGATGTTGGCCAGCGTCGCGGCGCCGGGCTGCGGCGCCCCGGGGCCGGCGATCAGCCCCGCGATGCCGCACATGGTCTCGTCTCCTGCCTCATGCGGCCCTCTACCATCGCGCCCCCCGCTTGTCTCCGGTTGCTTGTCTCCGGTTGCTTGTCTCGCACCGGTCTGGGAACGCTTGCCGGATCGGGGGTGCGACGCCACCTGTGCTTGCATGCTCGTGCATCTGCCGGATCGTGCCGTGCTCGCCGTCACCGGCGAGGATCGCATCGCCTATCTCAAGGGCCTGGTGTCCGCGGACGTCACACGCGCCGGCCCGGGGCGCTGCCTGTGGTCGGCGCTGCTGACGCCGCAGGGCAAGTACCTCGCGGATTTCTTCATCCACGCCACGGCGGACGCGCTGCTGCTCGACCTCGCGGCGGAGCAGGCGGAAATGGTGCGCGCCCGCCTGCTGCGCTTCCGGCTGAGGAGCAAGGTCGCCATCGCGCCTCTCCCGCTCGCTGTGCATGTCGCCTGGCCCGACGCACCGCAGGGCGCGGTCGCGGACCCGCGGCTGCCGGAGGCGGGCTTCCGCCTGCTGGCCCCCACGCCGCGCGGCACCGGCCCGGTCGCGGCATGGGAGCGCCACCGTATTCCCCTCGGCCTGCCGGAGCCGCGCGACCTGGAGCTGGAAAAGACCGTGCTGCTGGAGGCGGGCTTCGACGAGCTGGGCGCCATCGCCTGGGACAAGGGCTGCTGGATGGGCCAGGAGCTGACCGCCCGCACCCGCTATCGCGGCCTGGTGAAGCGCCGGCTGGTGCCGGTGGAGGCGATGGGCAGGCTGCCGCCGCCTGGCACGCCGGTGCTGGACGCGGCGGGCAAGGAGGTGGGAACCGTTCGTTCCGGAATCGACCAGGTGGCGCTGGCGACGCTGCGGCTCGACGCGCTGCACGGACCGCTCGCCGCCGCCGGCGCCACCCTGACACCGCGCCTTCCCGCCTGGATGAAACTTCCGGAGCCAGCATGAGCGACGCTACGAGCCCCTGGGAAGCCCGCTACCGCGATGGCCGCACCGGCTGGCAGCGCGACGAGGTCTCCCCCGCGCTGCTGGCCTGGCTTTCGGACGGCACGCTGCAGCCCTGCCGCATCCTGGTGCCCGGCGCCGGGCGCAGCCACGAACCGCTGCACCTGGCGCTGGCCGGGTTCCATGTGACGACGCTCGACATCGCGCCGACCGCGGTCGAGCACCAGCGCGCGGCGCTGGCGGCCAGGGGCGGCGTCGCGCTGGAGGGGGATGTGTTCTCCTTCACGCCGGGCCAGCCCTTCGACGCCATCTACGAGCAGACCTGCCTCTGCGCCCTGCCGCCGCCGCGCCTGGGGGACTACACGGCGCAGCTTGCGCGCTGGCTGCGCCCGGGCGGCGTGCTGGCGGCGCTGTTCATGCAGACCGGCCGCGAGGGCGGCCCGCCCTTCCACTGCGCGCTGCCGGAAATGACGTCACTGCTGCCGGCGGCCTCCTGGCGCTGGCCGGACCGGAGATGGCCGGAGGTGCGTCACCATGACGGGCTGTTCGAGATCCCGCTCGCCCTGACGCGCCTCTGAGGGTCGTCGGGACCCGGAACCGGCGCCTGTCCGGCGGTTGACAATGATGATGGCCATCATCATTGTTTTCCCATGCGTGTCACCACCGCGACCCGGGAGGACCATAGCGCCGCGATCCTCGCCGCGGCGGAGCGCCTGTTCCGCGAGCGCGGCTTCGGCGGCGTGGGCGTC
>DAHUXX010000056.1 GCA_027306955.1 Acetobacteraceae bacterium
GAATTGCGGCCAGGAGTGGACAAGCACGACGGCCAGCACGGACACGGCACGCAGACCGTCGAAGCCCGGCGTATACCGCAGCCTGGCGATCGGTCCATTCCATGGTTCGGTGGCTTCCGCCTCGGCGGGTCGCATGACGAATGGCCTCAATACCATTCGCGATCTGGGTCACGCCTTATTGGGGTGTCGATTTTTGTATCGTTGGCGCCGGCGTCCCGCCGGAAAGTCGGCCCGCGTCGCGCGCCTGCCGCCCCGGATCAACGCCTTCAACCACCGCCGACCTCACGCCACGCTCGGCGGACGGCCTCCATCGGCCGCATCAGAAGGGACGATTTCACGGGTAGCGACATCTAGCTGCGGACGGAGAGGTCCGTGAGCCTGCGGTGTTCGTCGGCGGCGAAGCGGTCGGTCATGCCGGCGACGTAGTCGCAGACGGCAAGTGCCGCGCGATCGGTGCCGCCGGGCTCGCCGGCGCGGGCTCGCCAGTCGTCGGGGAGCATGCGCGGGTCGCCGGCGAGCAGCGAGAAGAGTTCCGCGGTGAGGCGCTTGGCCTTGGTGGTCATGCGCACGACACGCCAGTGGCGGTACATGCGGCTGAACAGGAAGTCGCGGATCGCGGCGCGCGCCTCCGCCATCGCGGGGGCGAAGGCGACGACGGGGCGCCTGGCGCCGCGGATGGCGTCCGAGTCCTTCGGCGCGAGCTTCGTGAGTCTCGCCGTGGTTTCCGCGAGCACGTCCTCGACCATGGCGTTGACGACGCGGCGGATGGTCTCGTGGCGCAGGCGCGGCGGCGGCATGTCGAGGCTGGCGTGGCGCGCCTCGGCGAGCGCGGGGCCGACCACCGGCAGGTGCGCCAGGTCCTCGATGGCGAAGAGACGGGCGCGCAGCCCGTCGTCGATGTCGTGGCTGGTGTAGGCGATGTCGTCGGCGAGCGAGGCGACCTGCGCCTCGGCGGCGGCGTAGGTGTTGAGCTCGAGCTTGTGGCGACGGTCGTATTCGGCGACGTAGGGCGGCGGGTCGCGCAGCGGGCCGTTGTGCTTGGCCAGGCCCTCCAGTGTCTCCCAGGTGAGGTTGAGCCCGTCCCAGCCGGCATAGCGGCTCTCCAGCAACGTCACGATGCGCAACGACTGCGCGTTGTGGTCGAAGCCGCCGTGCGGCGCCATCATGCCCGCGAGCGCCTCCTCGCCGGCGTGGCCGAAGGGTGGGTGGCCGAGGTCGTGCGCGAGCGCCAGCGTTTCCGTGAGGTCCTCGTCGAGGCCCAGGGCGCGGGCCAGCGAGCGGGCAACCTGCGCCACCTCCAGGCTGTGGGTGAGGCGGGTGCGGTAGAAGTCGCCCTCGTGGTTGACGAAAACCTGCGTCTTGTACTGCAGCTTGCGGAAGGCGGAGCTGTGCACGATGCGGTCGCGGTCGCGCTGCCAGGGCGAGCGGGTGCGGCTCTCCGGTTCCTCGTGCAGGCGTCCGCGCGCGGTTTCCGGGCGGACGGCCCAAGGCTGAAGCGGCGGTCGTTGCAGCAGCGGGCGCATCAGAAGCGGCCCAGCAGCGTGAGCAGGCGCGCGAGCCGGGCCGCGCGGGCATAGAGGCGGGCGGTGTCGCGATGGCCCGCCGCCGCGGCGGCGGCCGCGACATGGGCGAGAGTGTAGGTACGCTGGCGCAGCGCGTAGCGGCGCAGGCAGGGGCGCGTGGAGCCGGTCGCCGCCCGGTCGAACACGCGCAGCTGGTAGAGCCGGCGCGACAGCTCGGAGAGCGTGGTGGACATGGCGGTGCCCGCTTTCGGGTCCGGAACGTTATGACGGGCGACCACGGGCGGCAGGAAGCGGATCAGGGCCGCCTGGTCGATGGCGCGGAGGAAAAAGTCGCGATCGCATTCGTAGCGCAGGCCTTCCTCGAAGCCGCCGAGGCCGAGGTAGAACTCGCGCCGCACGATCGTGGTGTTGACATGGCAATGCGCCTGGCTGCGAAGCAGCTCCTCGGCGGTGACAGTATAAGCGCCGAGCCCGTCGGGCGCACGGCCCAGGCGCGGCTCAAGATCCTCGATCCACACCGTCCGCCCCAATGGAGCGCCAGCGCGGAACGCCCGCTGGTTGCAGAGCACCAGGTCCGGCGGCGCCTCCGCCTGCGCGAGCAGGCGGCTGACGCGGGCGAGATGGCCCGAATCGGTCCAGGAATCGTCGTCGTCGAGGAAGCAGAGATAGCGGCCCTGGACGGCCTCGGCACCTGCGTTGAGCGCGAAGCCGTGACCATGGCCGCGCGCGCGCCGCGGCAGGACCAGCAGGCGCGCGCGCGCGTCGGCCTGGCACAGCGCGCGGCATTGCGCGGCGTCCGCCTCGTCGGAGCCGTCGTCGACCACGACCACCTCGAGGTCGCGACATTCCTGGCTCAGCACCGAGCCGAGCGCCGTCGCGAAGAGCGCCGCGCGGTTGCGGGTGGGCATCAGCACCGAGAACAACGGCATCCCTACCTCCCCCTCCGCTTCGCTTGCGGTAACGGCGTCGCCGGGAACGCGGCGTCATGCTCACGGGAGCGTCGTTGCGGATCCATCCTCGTCACGCGGCGAGCTCGCGAGCGAGCGCATCCACCGCCCGCGTGATCGCATCGTAGGCGCGCTCGTAGGATTCGGGGCCGCCGCCCCAGGGGTCGGCGATGGCGCCGATGCCGGCCAAGTCGCCGAGGCGCAGCACTTTCGCCGCGGCGCCGGGGTGCCGGTCGAGCAACGCGGCGCGGTTGGTCTCGTCGAACACCACGAGCAGGGTCGCCGCGTCCGCCCGTGCGCGCGACAGCCAGGCGGAACGGTGCGAAGCGAGATCGATTCCTCGCGCCGCGGCCGCGGCGACGGCTTCCGGCGGCGAGGGGCGGTCCGGCGCTGGCATCGTGCCGGCGGAGCCGACCTCGAGGCGCCCGCCACCCGGTGCCGCGCGGTCGAGAGCCGAGCGCAGCAGCGCGGCGGCGAAGGGGCTGCGGCAGATATTGCCCTGACAGACGAAGACGATCCGCCCCGCCCCGTCCGCCTGGTGCGCGGTGGCGACCAGGCGCCTCGCGCGGCGTTGTTCGGCGCGCGGCACCAGCTGCCCGAGGCGCGCCGCGACCTCCCTCCCCGCCTCCGCCACCTCGGCGAGCGCGGGGCGCGGGTCGTCGCGGACCAGCACGTCGTGCACCTCGCGCCCCGCGAGCGGACGGAACAGGCGCAGCGCCCAGGTCGCGATGAGGCGCGCCCGCGCCGCGGTTCCGAGGCCCGGGTCCTGCAGGGTCGCGCGCAGGGAGCGCAGATCGGGCAGCAGGTTGCGGCCATAGACGCCGCTCCGGTAGGCGACGGAACCGGTCTCCTCGCCCGCGACCAGCAGCCGGTACCAGCGATAGGGAAAATCCACCCCGAGTGCGACCGGCAGCGGCAGCGAGCCCCAGGGCCTGGCGTTGACCTCGAGCAGCACGAAGCGCCCCGCTTCGTCGCGGCGGAACTCGAACATGGCGAGGCCCGTGTAGTCGAGCGCCGCCATGATCGCGCCGCAGGCCGCGAGCAGGTCGGGGGCGAGCGGCGCGCTGACGCGGTAGTAGCTGCTGCCCGCTTCCTCGTGCACGCGATGGTGCTCGAACGCCTGCAGCACGCGGCCGCGGGACGCGAGCACCGAGACGCCGAGGCCGCTGCCGGGGAAGAAGCCCTCGAGAAACGTCGCCGCGGGCTCCGCGCCGGCGAGGATGGCGGCGAGGTGGCGGGCGTTCCTGGCGACCTGCACCTTGCCGCGCGTGGCGAGGCGCTCGAGCGTGTAGGAGTGGCGCGGCTTGACCAGGACTGGCGCGCCGAGTTCCGCGATCACGTCCTCGGCGTTCTCGCCGGTGCGCAGGGCGCGGCCGGGCGCGATGGGGATGCCGAGGCGTTCGGCAAGCGCGCGCGTTGCCTGCTTGTCGAACAGGGCGTCGATCGCCGCGTCCTCGGGGATGGCGAGGCGGGCCAGCGGCGCCAGCTCCGCGCGGTGGCGGGCGAGCGGCAGCAGCGTCGTTTCGTTGCAGGGGATGACGAGGTCGTAGCCCTCGGTGGCGAGCAGGGCCCGCATCGCGGCGAGCCAGTCGCCGCCGTCGCGCATCCAGGGCGGGAGGTCGTGGATCGCCGCGATGTAGCGCGAGGCGAGCGAGGGCGAGCGGAAATTGGCGGGGGCGACGTGAACCGTGAGGCCGGCGCGGCCGAGCGAGCGGACGGAGGCGAGGAAGCTGCGCGTGTCGTCGCCCAGGACCAGCACCTTGCCGGTCTGCGCCTTGCCGCCGCTCACGGCGCCGCCAGCTCCGCGGCGAGCCGCGCGGCGGTGCTGGATCGTCCGCCGGCGGGTCCGAGAAAGAAGCGCAGGTAGGCGTCGATGGTGGCGACGAAGGCATCGCGCTCGGCCGCGCTGTGGACATAGGAGGTAGCCCCGGGCAGCAGCGCCGAGCTGTGATAGGTCAGCATGAAGACACGCGTTCCGCGGGCGAGCGCCGCGCGCGTCTGGCGCACCAGGTCGGCGAGGCTGTGGCCCTCCGGGCTGAGTCGCAGGCGCTCCAGCAGGCCGAGCCGGGCCGCGATGCCGGCGAGGCGCAGCCGTGCCGCGGCCCGCCCGGCGAGGCGGGGATGCAAACGGGGTCCGACGCAGGCCATCGCGCCCACGAAGTGCACCGAGAGCGGCAGTTCCACAACCCCGGAGGCGAGCGCGACCGGAACATCGGGGGCGCCGCGGAAATCCGGCCCGCCATCGGCCGAGAAATCCGTATGCGGCACGACGCTGACGTCGACGCGGTAGCCGAGCGAGGCGAGCAGCGCCGGGGTCGCGGGGCCGATGCCGTAGCGGCCGGCCTTGTAGACCACCGGGCGGATGCCGAAGCCGGCCTCGATCGCATCGGTCAGCGCCGCGAGCTTCGCCCTCTCCTGCACCGGGCCGAGATTGGCGGGATAGGACATGGCGGGTGCGATCGGGCGGATGCCGTCATCGGGCGGGTTGACCCAGGGATGCAGGTGCGCGCCGATCTCGCAGCGACCGGCCCGCGCGAATCCGCCGAGCAGCGCTGCGGCGGCGGGGTCGGTCGCCACCGGGTAGTCCACGACATAGGTCGGCGTCACGCCGTGCGCGTCGAACACCGCCTGCGCACGGCCCTGTTCGGCGATGTTGGCAACCGAGGTATGCGCGGGGTCGAACGGGGCAGACCAGTCGAATTCTTCCTCGGTATCGACGACGATGACGAGGACCGGCCTGCCGTCCCTGGGCGGCGGCAGGCGGCGGCTGACCGGCAGCCAGCTGGCGCCAGCCTCGCCGGAGGTCGGTCTCGCGGTCTGGTTCGTCACGATGGGCTCCCGCTGCGCTCATAGTCCAGGGAGGCGCGGCGCGAAAACGCAGGCTCTTCAAGTTTTGCCGACCAGACCCTAATTGGCGGTCATGGACACATCCGCCACGCCAGCCGGGCCGCCGGCTTCGTTCGTCCCCACGCCGGTGTCGATGTCGGCGCGCGCGGCGCGGCGCATCGCCGAGATCACCGCCGCCGAGGGCGCCACGGCCTTGCGGCTCGCGGTGCTGGCCGGCGGTTGCAGCGGCTTCCAGTACCAGTTCGCGCTGGAGAAGAGCCGCGCCGAGGACGACCTCGTGGTGGAGCGCGACGGCGCGGTGCTCCTGGTCGATCCCGCCTCGATCGAGCTGCTGGCGGGCGCGGAGCTGGATTTCACCGACGAGCTGATGGGCAGCCATTTCGCGGTGAGGAACCCCAATGCCGCCTCTGGCTGCGGCTGTGGCGCGAGTTTCTCCGTCGAATAGCCCGGCGGCTTCTTGAACGAAAATCACGCGCCGACCGGGACGCGTCCCCCAGGTCCCTCTTGCCCTCGCGCACAGTCGCGAGTGTGCTAACGCCGTCCCATGCACGCCCTGCATCATGCCATCATCGCCTTCGCGAGCGCGCACGCGCTGCTCGCCTGCGTGATCGCGGGGCTGCTCGCGAGCACCGAGACGCTGCCGGTGCTGGGCGCGCTGATCCCGGGTACGGCGACCATCGTGGCAATCGCGGCGCTGGTGCCGAGCGGGGCGATCCCGTTCGCGCCGCTGGTGATCGGGGTGGCGCTGGGCGCGTGGGTGGGCGACACGGCCTCCTATGGGATCGGCTGGCGCTTCGGGCGGTCGCTGCTCACTTCCTGGCCGCTGAACCGGCATCCGGCTCTGGTGGCGCGTGCCGAGCAAATGGTGACGGAGCACGGCGGCAAGGCACTGCTGGTCTCGCGCTTCACGCCCGGCGTGCGCGCCATCGTGCCGCCGCTCGCCGGCGCGCTCGGGATGCGGCTCACCCGGTTCATCCCGATCATCGTTGCCGCGGGCATCTTCTGGGCGGTCGTGCATGTCGGGCTTGGGGTGGCGATCGGCGCGGGGCTGGAGCTGTTGGGCGCGGTCGCGGGAAGGCTGGCGCTCGTGGTGCTGGTGGCGGGGCTGCTCGCCTGGCTCACGATCCGCCTCGGGCTCGCGCTGGCACGGCGGCTGCCGCCGCTGATCGCGCGCACGGCGGGGTTCCTGCTTGCGGGCCTGGCGCGGGGCGATAACCGTTTCTCGCGGCGGCTGGCGCGCGTGCTGGCCTCGCCACCGCGCACGGTGACGGCGCTGGTGCTGATGGCGGTGCTGCTGGCCGGCGGCGTCTGGCTGGTCGGCGACGCGCTGGCGATGCTGCATGGGGCGGTGCCGGGAGGCGGCACGGCGCTGCGCACCGCGCTTTCCCTGCTGCACACGAAATGGTCGGACCCGGTGCTGCGGGCGCTCGCGGCGACCGGCAATCGCTGGCTGTTGGGCGGCGTGGCGCTGGCCGTGCTGGCGGGGCTGCTGCAGCATCGCCGCTCGCCGTTGCTGTGGCTGGCGGGGCTTTTGGGCGCGGTGCTGCTCGACGCCTCCATGGGCGGCGCGCCGGCGGCGCTGGAGGCGACGCTCTACGGCATGCTGGCCTACGCCACGGTGCACGATCTGCGCGCGCCCTGGAGCCGGACCGCGGCGGTGCCGCTGGCGCTGGTTGTGGTGCTCGCCGCGTTTTCGCGCGTGGTGCTGGGGATTTCGATCATCGCGCAGGAGGTGGCGGGGGTCGCGTTCGCCGTCGCATGGGTGGGGCTCTCGGGGGTCGCCGACATCCTCCGCCATCATGACGACGTGGAGGCCGCGACGCCGGGCCGCGCGAGCCAGGCCGCCGCGGGCGTGCTGGTGGCGTTCGGGATGGTGCTGCAGCTCGCGGGAGTGACGCTCGTCATGCCCCCTGCCCCGCCCGATCCCGGACCCGCCAGGGTGATCGGCTTCGCTGCCTGGCGCGACGGCGGCTGGGCAACGATGCATGCCGAGCAGGCGCCGTTGCTGGGCACTGGGCATAACCCGCTGGTGCTGCAATGGGCGGGACCGGAGCCGGCGCTGAGGCGCCAGTTGCGGCTCGCTGGCTGGCGCCGCCCCATCCCCTGGACGCCGCGCACCACGCTGGGCTGGCTGATGCCCAAGACCGATGCCTCGGACCTGCCGGTGCTGCCGCATCTCTACCGGGGCGCGCCGGACCGCATGGTGCTGATCCATGAGGGATCGGCGCCGGACGAGCGGCTGGTGCTGCGGCTCTGGGTCAGCCGGACGCTGGTGACGGGACCGCGGGGAACGCACGCGGTGCTGGTCGGCACGCTGTCGCAGGAAAAGTTGCGGCGCGTGCTGGGTATGCTGACGCTCGCACCCTCGAGGCACGCGACGGCGGCGGAACTGAACCAGCTCGCCACCGCCTTTCCCGCCGCCGCCCGCGCCACGGTGCCGAGCCAGCTGGCGCCGGCGCAGAAGGTATTGCTGGCCTGGCCGATCGCCGCCGACGCACACCGATGAGGGGAAGCCCATGGAGAAGACCGGGGCATGAAGCTCGCGACCTGGAACGTGAACTCGATCCGCCAGCGCCAGGGGCATGTCGCGGATTGGCTGCAGCGCCACGAGCCGGACCTGCTGCTGTTGCAGGAGATCAAGTGCGGGGCGGAACAGTTTCCCGCGCTCGCCTTCCCCGGCTATCGCGCCGAGGTGGTGGGGCAGAAATCCTATAACGGGGTCGCGGTGCTGGGGCGTGTCCCGTTCGAGGTGCGCGCGCGGGCGTTGCCTGGCGTGCCGGAGGTGGCGCAGGCGCGCTGGATCGAGGTCGAGGCGGGATCGCCAGAGGGGAGCGGCATCGTCATCGGCAACGGGTATTTCCCGAACGGCAATTCGGGCGGGGCGGAGGGTTTCGCGGCCAAGCTCGCCTGGATGAAGGCGTTGCGTGTGCACGCCGGGGCGATACTGGACGAGGGCCGCGATCTCGCGATCCTCGGCGATTACAACGTGTGTCCGGGCGAGGAGGATGTCGCCGCCGGGGCATTGGGACCGAATGACGCGCTGGTGCGGCGGGAATCACGCGCGGCGTTCCGCGCGCTGCTCTGGCTGGGGCTAACCGACGCGGTGCGGGCGCTGCATCCTTCAGGGCGCGTCTATACGTTCTGGGACTACCAGGCGGCTTCGTTTGAGCGCGACGCGGGATTGCGCATCGACCACGCGCTGCTTTCCGCGCGGCTGGCGGAGCGGCTGGTCTATGCGGCGCCCGACCGCGAGGAACGTGCCAGGGCGCAGCCCTCCGACCACGTGCCGGTGCTGGTGGAATTCGCCAGCCCGTAGCGGCGCGCGCGCGCGGCGAGGCGCGTATGGATGGCGCGCAGCGCGGGTGCGGACGGGTCCGTGAGGATCGCGGCACAGCCGTGCCCGGCCCAGATGGCGCGGGCGAAATCCGGGTGCAGCTCGACGGCAGCTTGCGTATTTTCGAAGGCGGAACGGTTGCCGGTGTCGAGATAGGTTTCGCAGGGCATCCCCTCGGCGAGCACGATGGCGTGGCGCGCGAGTTCCACGTGCCAGTAGGCGATGTGGTCCCTCGCCTCCTGCGCGATGCGGGTGGCGTTGATGAGATGGCGGATGGGAACCAGCACGCCATCCACCAGGACGGCGTGGTCGGGCGAGAGGACGAGGTCCCGGCTCGGCTGGTTGGGGCCGAAGGCACCGGCGCGCACGCGCACCGGCATGACGTCGTGCGGGCGCGGATGGTGGCGCAGATCCGTGCGGCGATGGCCGATCCAGACGATGGGTGCCTGGCCGCTGGCGGTGACCAGGAGGTCGCCTTCGCGCAGGTCCTCGACGCAGGCGGGGCCGCGCGGGGTGAGGAGCTTCGTCCCGCTTGCGAAACAGGCGGTGATGAAGGTGTTCGTGCCGTCGTTGCTCACGCTGGCATAGGCGAGCCCGGCGATATCGAGCGTGGTGCCGGAGAGGGAGAGCGTGCCGCCGGCGAGGGAGGCGTAGGTTTCGACCGTGCCGGCAAGCTCCAGCGTGCTGCCGGCCGCGAGGCCGCTGATGGTGGCGGCGGCGAGGCCCTGAGCGGAGCCGGCGACGAGCCAGTCGGCGCCGGGATCGATCGCGATGTTGCCGAAACCCTCATACTGCGTGCCGAAGCCGGTGATGGTGCCGGTGCCGGCGCCGCCGAGAAGTTCCAGCGTGTTGGCCGACACGCCGAGCGTGCCGACGGGGGCCGTGATGTCGCCCTTGAAGACAGCGCTGGGCCCGACCTCCAGCAGCAACGAGGCGGTGGCGGCGGCGTTTGCCGTGTTGCCGGGAGCGATCGGACCCTGGTGATGGGTGGTGCCGGCGTTCACGACATCGTAGGAGCCGGTGATGGTGCCGAGATTGACCACCGTCGTGCGGTCGTAGAGGACCAGGCCGAACGGGCCGCCGCTGATGAGGCCGGTGTTGCGCACGTACGCGGGGCCGCGCAGCCAGAGATCGGCGCCGTTGCCAAGGGTGTCCACCGCGCCGATGGAGCCGGCGTTGTCGATGGTGGTCTCGATCGTGCCCACCACCGTGCCGGCGGTACCGACTCCGACGCCGATCCAATGCCCGGCGATGGTGCCGCCCGCCGCGTTGGTGAGGCTGCCGCCGCGGGTCATCTCCACGGTGGCACCAGCCTTTGTCAGCGTGTTGGTGATGATGCCAC
Organism: Acetobacteraceae bacterium; assembly: GCA_027306955.1. Lineage (GTDB taxonomy): Bacteria > Pseudomonadota > Alphaproteobacteria > Acetobacterales > Acetobacteraceae > JAJXXT01. Next base: position 9,994 of record DAHUXX010000056.1, read on the forward strand.
CGTTGCTCAACGTTCCCGGTTCGTAGAGCTGCACGCCATAGGTGCCGCCGGCGATGCGGCCGGTATTGACCACCGTCGTGCTGGCGAGCGCCCGCACGCCGGCATAGACGCCGGCGGCGATGGTGGCGCTGTTCTGGACATAGCCGGGCGCGCCGAGCATGACGCCGAAACGAGCGCCTGAGATCAGGCCGGCCGTGTTGACCACCGTGCCGCCAGGACCGAGGTAGACGGCGAAGGCGCCGGCGACGGTGCCGTCATTGACGATGGTATCCGGCGCGCCAAATCCCACGATGCCGGTGGACCGGGTGCCGGCGGCATCGATCGTGCCGCCTGGTGCGTTGGTCACGCTGTCGGCGCCGCCCAGAAGGATGGCGAGGCCGTAGCCGCCGCCAGCGGTGACCAGCCCCGCGTTGACCAGGCTGGCGGCACCGTTGAGCCCGACGCCGACAAGGGCGCCCGCGATGGTGGCGCCCGCGGCGTTGCTGACGCCGCCGCCGGCGATCACGACGCCCCCGGACAGCGCGGTGATGCTGGCCGCGGGCGGCCCGGTGTAACGATCCGCGGTAACGGCCGTGGCGGTGGCGACGATGGTGCCGTCGTTGATCACCGTGCCGAAGCCGCGGATCTTCACGGCATAGGCATAGCCGGAGATCAGTGCCCCGTTGGCGTTGCTGACGGCGCCACTGCCCAGGTTGAGGCCGGCCGAAACGGCGAAGGAGCTGCCGCCCGCGAGCGTGCCCTCGTTGACCACCGTCCAGTATGTGCCCGACGGGCCATAGAGCGCGTTGCCAATATTGCCGATCCTGCCGGTTGGCAGGATCGTGACCGGGTTGTCGCCCGTGCCGAGCACGAAGCCGCCGCCGATGGTCGTCGAGATCGTGAATGCCATGGCGCAGGGTTCCATTGCCGGCCGGCCCGCGCAAGTAGAGACACGTCTATGGCAGGGCCGCTTTGCGTCCGCGCCGCCGGGGGCTACCCTCCCTCTGG
>DAHUXX010000058.1 GCA_027306955.1 Acetobacteraceae bacterium
CTCGCCGTCCCGGTCAAGGAGTTCCAGGCCTGGGTGGCCTACGCGAAGAACAAGTACGCGAGCAACGCGGCACCGGCATCCAATCTCACGGCATCGGCGGGCGGCGTGCCCGCGCCGGTGCGCTGACCGCGAGGAGTCGACGTAGAATGAGCAGCGCAACCTCCGAGTTCCACGGCCCCGAGGCGCACGGCGAACACGCGCATCACGACCACAAGCCCGGCTTCGTCCAGCGCTGGTTGATGAGCACCAACCACAAGGACATCGGCACGCTCTATCTTACCTTCGCGATTGTCGCCGGTCTGCTCGGCGGCGCGCTGTCCATGATCATGCGCGCCCAGCTGCTGTATCCTGGCCAGCACCTCGTCGGCAGCGGGCAGGAGTGGAACACGATCGTGACCGCCCACGGGCTGATCATGGTCTTCTTCGTCGTCATGCCGGCGATGATCGGCGGCTTCGGCAACTGGTTCGTGCCGCTGATGATCGGCGCGCCGGACATGGCTTTCCCGCGCCTCAACAACATCAGCTTCTGGCTGCTGATTCCGGCCCTGACCCTGATCCTGGTCGGGCTCGCGCTCGGCGAATCGGGGACCGGCTGGACCCTCTATCCGCCGCTTTCGAACGCGACCTTCCAGCCCGGCATCGGTATGGATTGCACGCTGTTCGCGCTGCATCTCGCTGGCATCTCCTCGCTGCTCGGCGCGATCAACTTCATCACCACCATCTTCAACATGCGCGCGCCGGGCATGACGCTGCACCGGATGCCGCTGTTCGTGTGGTCGATGCTGGTCACCGCCTTCCTGCTGCTGCTGTCGATCCCGGTGCTCGCCGGCGCGATCACGATGCTGATAACCGACCGCGACTTCGGTACCTCCTTCTTCGACCCCAACGGCGGCGGCGACCCCGTGCTGTTCGAGCACCTGTTCTGGTTCTTCGGCCACCCCGAGGTCTACATCATGATCCTGCCGGGCTTCGGCATGATCTCGCACGTGATCTCCACCTTCTCGAAGAAGCCGGTGTTCGGCTACCTCGGCATGGCGTACGCGATGGTGGCGATCGGCGTGGTCGGCTTCGTGGTCTGGGCGCACCACATGTTCGTCTCCGGCATCTCGGTGGACACCCGCGCCTACTTCATGTTCGCGACTCTGGTGATCGCGGTGCCCACGGGCATCAAGGTGTTCTCCTGGATCGCGACGATGTGGGGCGGCTCGATCGAGATGACCGTGCCCATGCTCTGGGCCGTTGGGTTCATCTTCCTCTTCACCATCGGCGGCGTCAGCGGCGTGGTGCTGGCCAACGCCTCCATCGACCAGGTGCTGCACAACACCTACTACGTGGTGGCGCACTTCCACTACGTGCTCTCGCTCGGCGCCGTGTTCTCGATCTTCGCCGGCTTCTACTACTGGATCGGCAAGATGAGCGGCCGGCCCTATCCCGAGTTCTGGGGCAAGGTGCATTTCTGGGTGACGTTCATCGGTGTGAACCTCACCTTCTTCCCGATGCACTTCCTCGGCCTCGCGGGCATGCCGCGCCGCTACCCGGACTATCCCGCGGCATTCGCGGGCTGGAACTTCGTCGCCTCGATCGGCGGCTTCATCAGTGGCTTCTCGGTGCTGATCTTCCTCTACGTGCTGTTCCGCATCTTCACGTCGAAGGAGCGGCTGGCGGACAACTACTGGGGCGAGGGTGCCACGACGCTCGAGTGGACGGTGAGCTCGCCGCCGCCGTTCCACACCTTTGAGGAACTGCCGCGGATCGGGTGAAACGCGGATGAGCGCAACCACCAGCATAGCCGGCCTGCCGTCCTCGACGGCGGGCGACTGGCTCCAGCTCCTGAAACCGCGGGTGCTGGTGCTCGTCGTCTACACCGCGGTGGCGGGCCTGGCGATGGCGCCGGATCCGCTGCACCCGGTGCTGGCCTTCGCCGCGATCCTCGCGATCACCGTTGCGGCCGGTGCTGCGGGTGCGCTCAACATGTGGTTCGACCGCGACATCGACGCAGTGATGTCGCGCACCGCGCGTCGCCCGATCCCCGCGGGGCGCATCGGCCCGGGGGAGGCCTTCGCCTTCGGGGTGGTGCTCGCGGTGGCCTCGGTCATGGTCATGGGCCTGGCCACGAACCTGATGGCTGCGTCCTGGCTGGCCCTCTCCATCCTGTTCTACGTTCTGGTCTACACGGTCTGGCTGAAGCGCCGGACGGCACAAAACATTGTCATCGGCGGCGCCGCGGGCGCGTTCCCGCCGATCATCGGCTGGGTCGCCGCAACCGGGCACCTGGCGCTGCTGCCGGTGCTGATGTTCGCGATCGTGTTCGTTTGGACGCCACCGCATTTCTGGTCGCTCGCCCTTTACGCCTCGGGCGACTACGCGCGTGCCGGCGTGCCGATGCTGCCGGTGGTCTCGGGCGCACGCGTGACGCGGGCCAACATCCTCGCCTACACCGTGCTGCTCGCAGCGACCTCCGTTGCGCCGTGGCTGCTGGGCCTCACCGGGCCGGTCTATGGCGTGGTGGCGCTGGCGTTGGGGGTGCGCTTCATGTGGCACGCGGCGCGGGTATGGCGCGATCAGGCGGACGCCAGCGGGCGCAGCCGCCGCAACGACGCCGCGGCGCGGGCCGCGTTCCGCTTCTCCATCCTCTACCTCTTCGTGCTGTTCGGGGCCCTGGTCGCCGACCGGCTCGTCTTCCACAGCGCGGGGTTGCATGTCTGGGTCGGTTGACATGACGGACAAGGATTTCATGCGCCGCCGCCGCGGCCGCAGCATCGCGCTGTTCCTCGCTCTCGCCGGTGTCGCGTTGCTGTTCTACGCCATGGCGATGGTCAAATTCGCCACCCAGGCCGTGCACATCGTGCACTGACCGCATTCCCTTCCGCGCTGAACCCTTCGACCAGCAGGATCCCCGATGAGCACCGAAGCCCAGATCGTCCCATCCGGCCTCAAGCAGCCATACCACCTCGTCACGCCCAGCATCTGGCCGCTGGTCGGGGCGCTCGGCGGTGGGCTGACCCTGTTCGGCATCATCCTTGCTGCGCATTTCGGCGACTTCATCGTGCTCGGAATCGGCCTGCTGATCGTGCTCGCCACCATGTTTTTCTGGTGGCGCGACGTTATCCGCGAGAGCCGCACGCCGGGCCTGCACACGATGGTCGTGCGCGTCGGCCTGCGCTACGGGATGATGCTGTTCATCACGTCGGAGGTGATGTTCTTCGTCGCCTTCTTCTGGGCGTTCTTCTATTACGGGCTGTTCCCGTCGAACATTTCCGGCCTGTTGCATCCGTCCTGGCCGCCGCCTGGGGTCATGACCCCGTACACGTTCGGCATCCCGCTGCTCAATACCATGATCCTGCTGCTCTCGGGCACCACGGTGACCTGGGCGCACCACGCGCTGATCGAGGGCGATCGCAAGGGGCTGCTGACCGGGCTCGCGCTCACTGTGCTGCTCGGCGCCAGCTTTACCGGCTTCCAGGCCTACGAATACATGCACGCGCCCTTCCACTTCTCGGGCGGCGGCATCTATCCGGCGGTGTTCTTCCTCGCCACCGGCTTTCACGGCTTCCACGTCATCGTCGGCACGCTGTTCCTGCTGGTTTGCTGGTTCCGCGCCAAGGCCGGCCAGTTCACGCCGCAGCGCCATTTCGGCTTCGAGGCAGCGGCCTGGTACTGGCACTTCGTGGACGTGGTGTGGCTGTTCCTGTTCGTCTGCGTCTACTGGTGGGGCCACGGCGTCTACGCCGCCGGCTGACCCTGCTGCCGTGAGCGCCTTGCGCCGTCGGCTGCTGGTGCCGACGGCCACCAGCGCCTTCTTCTTCGTGGCGCTGGTCGCTCTCGGGGTCTGGCAGCTTTACCGGCTGCGCTGGAAGGAAGGAATCCTGGCGCAGATCGCGGTGTCCGAGGCGGCGCCGCCGGTGCCGCTGACCAGGACCCCGCCGCGCTACACCCGCGTCATCGTCAAGGGCCACTTCCTGCCGGGCTTCGCCGCGCTCTACGGCGACTCCACCCGCGACGGGAAGGTTGGCCTGGTGATCGGCGCCGACGTCCTGGCGCTGCTGGTGCGCGACGGCGCGCCGCCGATCCTGGTCGATCGCGGCTGGGTGCCGGTGCCGGTCAATGGCCGCGCACCCCCTCCGCCCAGGGGCGATGTCTCCGCCGTCGGCTACGTCCAGCATCCGGAAGCCGCGGGCCTGTTCACGCCGCGGGACGATCCCAAGGCCGGGCGCGTCTACGCGCTCAACCCCGCGCGCATCGCCGCGGAGTTCCACCTGCCGAAGCCGGCCGACATTGCCATCGTGGTGATGGGCAACGTGCCGCCGGGCCCCGTGTCACGCGACGCCACCGAGCCTGTCCCCGCCCCGCACCTGCCGCGCCCGCCGAACAACCATCTCGAGTATGCGATGACCTGGTTCGCCCTCGCGGTGGCGCTGGTCATCATCTACACCTCCTACGTGCGAAGGATGCTCCGCGAATGAACGACGCTCCCGCCGGGACCGACGCCTACGGCCGGCTCGCTTCCCGCTTCGCGCGCATCGCCACGGTGCGCGAGGCGGCGGCGGTGCTGGACTGGGACGCTTCCACCATGATGCCCGCCGGCGGCGGTGCCGCGCGCGGCGAGCAGCTCGCGGTGCTGGCCGGCATCGCGCACGCGATGCTGACCGAGCCCCAGGTTGCCGACGACCTCGCGGCGGCCGAGGCATCCCCGCCCGCCGGCGCGTGGGAGGCGGAGAACCTGCGCCTCATGCGCCACGCCCATACCCGCGCGACGGCGCTGCCCGCGGACCTCGTCGAGGCGCTGGCCCGCGCCAGTTCCGACTGCGAGAAGATCTGGCGTGGCGCGCGGGCGGCGAGCGATTTCGCCCGGGTGCGCGGCGCGCTGGCCGGGCTCCTGCGCCTGGTGCGGGAGAGCGCCGCGGCGCTCGGACCCGCCCTCGGCCTCTCGCCCTACGACGCGCTGATGGACGACAACCAGCGCGGCGTCACCGCGGCGCAGGCGGGCGCCATCTTCACCGCCTACGAGGCGTTCCTGCGCGAGAACCTCGCGGAGATCGAGGCGAGGCAGGCGCGACGCCCAGCGCCGGTCTCGCCGCGCGGCCCGTTTCCCATCGCGGCGCAGGAGGCGCTGGCCTGGAAGCTGGCCCAGCGCCTCGGGCTGGAGCCGGAGCACACGCGGCTGGACCGCTCGGTGCATCCGTTCTGCGGCGGCACGCACACGGATGTACGCATCACCTCACGCTACAACGAGGAAGAAGCCGCGACCGCGATGATGAGCGTGCTGCACGAGACCGGGCACGCGCTGTACGAGCGCGGTCTGCCGCCCGCGTGGGCGCGCCAGCCCGTGGGCCAGGCCGCGGGCAACGCGGTGCACGAGAGCCAGTCCCTGATCATGGAGATGCAGGCCTGCCGCTCGGATGCGTTCCTCGGCTATCTCGGCCGCGAGATGCACGCCGCGTTCGGCGGCGACGCGGCGCCCTATGAGAAAGCCAACCTCGCCCGGCTGCTGCGCCGCGTGGAGCGCGGGCATATCCGCGTGGATGCCGACGAAGTGACGTATCCCGCGCATGTCATCCTGCGCTTCCGGCTGGAGCAGGCATTGCTCGCCGGCGACCTCCAGGTCGCCGACCTGCCGGGCGCCTGGGCGGAACAGACCCGCGCGCTCCTCGGCAACGAGCCGCCGGACGGCCGGCGCGGCTGCCTGCAGGACATCCATTGGTATTCCGGCGCGTTCGGCTATTTCCCGAGCTACTCGCTGGGCGCCATGGCCGCCGCCCAGCTCATGGCTGCGGCGCGGCGGTCTCTGCCGGACCTTGACGCCGCACTCGCCGAGGGCGACGTCTCGCAACTGCTCGCCTGGCTGCGCCGCGAGGTGCACGCGCGCGCAAGCCTCTTCGGCATGGACGCGCTGATGCAGGCGGCCACCGGCAAGCCGCTCGACCCCGCGGACTTCCTGGCGCATCTGCGGACGAGGTATCTCTAGTTTCGGGTGCGGGGCCAATGGCCCCGGCGGGCGGGGGCGGACCCCACTGCTTACTGAAACAGCTTTTCGATCTCGTCGCCGGGCACGTCCTCGACGCGCGCGTGCGCCCAGCGCGGCTTGCGGTCCTTGTCCACGACCATCGCGCGCACGCCCTCGGCGAAGTCCGCGTGCCGGGTCACGCGCAGCGACAGCGCGAGTTCCGCGTCCAGGCAGGCGCGCAGGCTGCGGCCCGCGCCCTCGGCGATCAGCCGGTGCGACCACAGCAGCGAGGCGGGCGACATGGCGCGCAGCGTCGAGAGCGTTGCCCTTGCCCATTCCGTGCCCTCCGTCTCCAGCGCCGCGAGGATCGCGGGGACGGAATCGCGGCCGAAGCAGCGGTCGATCGCCTCCCGATGCGGCGCGAGCGAAAAGGGCGGCAACGGCGCGGCATGGGTGGCGACGGCGGTCGCGCCATCGCGCGCGAGGTCGGCCTCCAGCACCGGGAGGCGCTCGCGCGGCACGAAGTGCGTCGCCAGCCCCGCATGCACCGCGTCCGCGCCCGCGACGCGCGTGCCGGTAAGGCCGAGATAGAAGCCAAGCGCCCCCGGCAGGCGCGGCAGGAAGTAGCTTGCGCCGATATCGGGGAAGAAGCCGATGGCGGTTTCCGGCATGGCGAAGGTCGCGGCCTCGGTCGCGACCCGGATATCGCCGTGCACCGAAACCCCGATGCCGCCGCCCATGCAGATGCCGTCGATCAGGGCGACGTAGGGCACCGGGCACGTGGCGATCGCGGCGTTGAGCGCATATTCCTCGGCGAAGAAATCGCGCACGGCGTCCATCTCGCCGGCCATCGCGTGGGCCCGGATGGCACGGATGTCGCCGCCGGCGCAGAAGGCCCGCCCGCCCGCGCCGGCGATTGCGATCACATGCACGCGCGGCCGGGCCGCGAACCCGTCGAGCGCCGCCTGCAGGGCGCGGATCATGCTGAGGTCGAGCGCGTTAAGCGCCGCCGGCCGGTCGAGCAGGATGCGGCCGAGCCGTCCTTCGGTGGTGATACGCACGAACTCGCTGGTCATGCCGGCACGGTTCCGTTGCTGGTTGGGGTTGCGCGCTTCTAGCCGCCGTCGGCAAATGCCGCCATGCCGTACGCTTCCGACAGAGCACCCTCGCGCGCGTCCGACAACGCGCCCGTGCTCCGCCTTACCGCCCTGCGCGCGCCGGGCGGCGCTCCCGTCTCGCTCGATGTGCTGCCCGGGGAGATCGTTTCCCTGCTCGGGCCGGACGCCGCCACCGTGGTCGCGATGGTGGCGGGGCTGACGCGCCCGCAATCCGGCTCCGTGACCCTGGCCGGGCGGTCGCGGCCG
>DAHUXX010000059.1 GCA_027306955.1 Acetobacteraceae bacterium
TGCGCCATGGGCGGCGAGGGCATCGAGCAGCGCGCGTCCCAAGCTGGGCATCCGGGCTCCGAGGTTTTCTGGTGCTTGGCGCCGCGCGCCTTACCAGGATATAGTTCCATTTGAAACCATTTTCGGGGGAAACGCCATGCCGCACGCGATCGTCGAGTATTCGGCGAACCTGGACCCGCGCGTGGACATTCCCGGGCTGCTGCGCACGGTCCACCAGGCGATGCTCGCGACCGGTGTCGCGGAGCTTGGCGCGCTGCGTACCCGTGCGGCGCGGCGCGAGCACGTCGTCATCGCCGACGGTGATCCCGCCAACGCCTTCGTCGCGATCACGGTGCGCCTCGGCCACGGCCGCGACGAGACGACGCGCGGCCGCGTGGCGCAGAGCGTCTTCGACGCCGCCTGCGCCTACCTCGAACCGGACTACGCGAAGTATCCGCTCGCGATCTCCCTGGAGCTGGAGGAGATCCCGCCGCCCGGCTCGCTCAAGCGCAACAACCTGCACGCGCGAATGCGCGCGAAGCAGGCCGCCGCATGACCATCCGCCGCGCCGCCAGCCCGCCGCCCTTCGCCATCGTCCGTGCCAGCCACATCGAATACGGCGTGACGGACCTCGCCCGTGCCCGCGCCTATTGGGTAGACGCGCTGGGCTTCATCGTCACGGGGCAGGAATCCGGCGCGCTCTACCTGCGCGGTCTGGAGGAGCGGAACCACCATTGCGTCGTGCTACGCGCGGCTCCGCACCCGACCGTCCATCGCCTCGGCTTCAAGCTTGCCGCCGAGGAGGACCTGGACCGCGCCGCCACCTGGTTCGCCGGGCGGGGACTCGCGCATCGTTTCGTGAGCGTTCCGCACCAGGGCCGCACCCTGCACGCGACCGACGGGCTCGGCATGCCGCTCGAGTTCCACGCCACGATGGACCAGGCGCCACGCCTCCTGCAGCGCTACGGCGAGTACCGTGGTGCCGCGCCCCAGCGCATCGACCACATCAATTGCTTCACCCCGGACGTGCAGGCGAGCCACGATTTCTACGCCTCGCTCGGCTTCCGCACCTCCGAATACACCGCGACCGAGGACACGGAGGCGCTCTGGGCGGTCTGGATGCACCGCAAGGGCAACACCCACGACCTCGCCTTCACCAACGGACGCGGCCCGCGCCTGCACCATATCGGCGTCTGGGTCCCGGCGATCACCGACATCATCCATATCTGCGACGTGCTTGCGACCACCGGCTGGCTCGCCAGCATGGAGCGCGGCCCCGGCCGGCACGGCATCTCCAACGCGTTCTTCCTCTACCTGCGCGATCCGGACGGCCACCGCATCGAGCTCTTCGCCTCGGACTACCTCACGGTCGATCCCGATTTCGAGCCGATCCGCTGGGACTTGCGCGACCCGCGCCGCCAGACCCTGTGGGGCGCGCCGGCACCGAAATCCTGGTTTGAGGAGGGCAGCGTGTTCGACACGCTCGTCATCCGCGAGCCGATGCTCGCCGCGCAGCCGATCGTCGCACCCTGAGGAACAGGCCCGCGTTACCCGCGCCGGCCGTCGCCGCCCCCGGCCGCTTGCGCGGCACGGGGGCAGTTCGCACGTCAGCCGTGCCCGGTCGCGATCGCAACGCGGACCTCTTCCGCCGCTACGGCCACGCTGGCGATCTCGACCGGCGTCAGGTTCAGCCCCAGGATGGTGTTCATCGCGATCACCGTATCCGTGGAGATCGGGATGGTCTTATCGGAGGCGGAACCCAGGAAGATTCCCATGAGGTCGACCTTGGTCGCCGGCGAGACGCTGCTCAGGGGCACCACGCCGGTGGTCGCGTAGTTCTGCATCAACGCGAGATTTTCGAGCGGCGAGTCGATCCGCACGATCAAGGCATAGTTGGTGGCCACGATCTCAGCGAACTTGCTCGCCGGGTAGGAATAGAGCTGGGCCACGGTGATGGTCTTGGTGACGCCGTCGATCACCAGCGTCATCGTCGTCGTGCTCGTCGTCGTCCAGTTGGAGAGCGTCTCGGTGAGCGCGTGGCCGAGAACCGAGGCCGGCGCGCGCGCGACGCTCAGTCGGCCGAGTTCGACCGCCGGAATGCCTTCCTTCGCCCAGACCGGACGGCCGCCGGTGGTCCCACCCTCCGGCTTACGCGTATTGCTTCCGCCACCGAAACGCGGCCCCTGCTTGTCGGAACTGGTTCCTTCGTCGCCCGTTTCGCTGCCGGTCGAGCCGCCCTGTCCGTGATGGCCGCGCAGGATGGTCGAGCCGCCCTGGCCCATGCCCTGTCCCGAGGTGCCTGGCGCGTGCTGCGTTCCGCTGCCGTACTTGCCGCTGCCTCCCTGGCCGCTGCTGCCCTGGCTCTGTGCCCAGGCGGAGGAGACGAACCCGACCGTGCTGTGGGGCGCGAGTGGCATCCCCAGCACGAGACCGAGGGCCGCGGAGCCGAGCAGGATGCGCCGCAGCGAGCGCGGAAGCTTGTTGCGAGTCATCATCATCGTTGATCCTTGCGAGTTGAAGTTGATCGTCACGGCACGCCTTACGCTCATGGTTGGCGCAACACCTTGGTGTCCGCGCCCCATCCGCCCGTTCCCGGATGCACGAAATGCTCTCCTCCCGCGGATCCGCCGATCGGTCCGGTGATCGAACCATCCGACGGAACCTCCGGCCCCGTGGTGGTGCCGGCACTCGGCTCGGTGCCGCTATGGCTGCCGCCGCCGGTATGGCCACCACCGCCGGTCTGTCCGCCCGTGTCTTCGCCCCCACCCAGGGTGCGGCCCGTGCGCTGGCGGTGGCGTATCGCGCGTTGCGCGGGCGTCCGGCCCTGCGCGTTCTCGCCGCCCGTGCCACTATCACCACTTTCGCCGCCGCCGTGACCGCCGCCGCCTTCGCCGCCGCCACTGTGGCCACCGCCGCTTTCGCCGCCGCCTTTGCCGCCGCCGCTTTCGCCAGTGCCCTTAAGGACGGTACCGGTTCCCTGCGCGAAAGCGGCTGCGAGCGGCAGCATCAACATCGCCGCCACGCCAAGCGAGCCGCGGAGCCACAACCGCCGCCCTAGCACGGGAGGCATCCCTTCTTCGAAACGATGATCATGTTCTTCCCCTTGGGTGTCCCACCGTCAGTGAGACATCTGCTCTCGTTGCGTCTCGGCATCGGCAGCGATCTTCTGGGCCAACGCGCGCGTCGTGCTCACGCAGAGCAGCGCGTTCACGCGCAGGTAGCGCGCGGCTGTGATCGGCACCGCGCTCACCTGCGCGAGGTAGCTGGCCGCCAGCGTCGCATTCGGCCGCATCTTGCTAAGTTCCTCCTGATAGTCTGCCAGCAGGCGCAGCCCTGTCGTGGCAGAACCCGGCGCGAAACCGGGCGCCAATTCGTTCGCCGCCGCGCGCAGCCGCATCAGGTTGCTCCCATGCAACCGCTCCTGCTGCGACAGCGCACCGGGTCTCAAGTTCGCGCACCACGCGACGCCCGGCGGGTTGGGCGTGCCGGGCCCGCTCGTCCCGGACCGTTGCGCCGGGGTCGCGGTGCCGGCCGCCATCGCCTGCGCGAGAGACAGCACCAGCAGAACACCCGCCGAGGCGATGCCCACTGTGATACGATGCCGGCCTGTTATGCTCACCATAACTATCCTCTCGTATGTACCCTCGCTTGCGCCGCCGCAGTCCAACACGTTCTTCGATTGGTATTCTTATCGCACGGATCGGTGAGAATTTGTTTGATTTACATCAACACGCGCAGCTAGCAATTCAAGACAGCGCAAAGTTGGCATCTCGATTCTCCAGGATTGAGAAAGGCTTGCGGTTTTGCGGATTGATTTGGATCAATGCCGGCTACGTGCTATGCGTCGATTCGTTGATCGGCCAAGACTGCGCTCGAACCTGAGAAGGGTTGGCTCCCATGCGGCATGCATCCCGATGGCTTGGATCACTGGTCGTGGCGGGATGGATGGCGGTCCTGCCTGGGGGAGCCCACGCCGCCTCGATCCCCGATGCCGTCTCCCGCCAGATCAGCGTCGCGGCGGAGAGCGGCCCCATTTCGCTGCTGGACGGCCTGGCCCGGGTGCTGGCTGCCCATCCCGAGCTCGCCGCCACGCCGGAGAGCGCCGCGGCGCTGGCCCGCGTCGCGTCGGCACCCGTGCCGGACTTCATTGGCGCCAACCTGCCCGTCTACCGGGAGATCGCCGCCCGCATCGCTGCCGCGGCCCCGCCCGCGCAGCGCGGGGCGGTGCGCGCGGCCGTGGGGCGTGAGCTGGCGAGCTACGTCGCCAATGACATCCGCATCATGCCCGCGCTGCCGCCGGCACCGGCGGCCCCGCCCCCGTCCCAGCCGCCGGAGGTGGGCGGCCGCGGCTTCAACGTCGGCTCCTTCACCATCTATCCCGAAATCCACGCCGGCGGCTTCTACGACAGCAACATCTACGCAACGAACGCCGGCACCAAGTCCGACTGGGTCGGGACCCTGTCGCCAAGCGTTGCCCTGCAGTCGAACTGGGACCGCAACTCGCTCTATGCCGAGGCCGGTACCGACCTCACCGGATACCTCCACCACGGCAGCGAGAACACGGTCGACTGGCACACCCAGGCCGAGGGCCAGATCGACGTCAGCAAGAACACGCACCTCCTCCTCGGTACCATCCTCCTGCAGGAGCACGAGGACCGCGCCTCGCCGGATGCCGCCGAAGGCACGACACCGACTCTCTACCATGAGTTCAACACCTATGCCGGGGTGGTGCATCGCATCGGCAACTTCGATGTGCGCCTGGCCGGCGCCGTGGAGCGGCTGACCTTCGGCAACGTGATGGGCACGAACGGCCTGATCCTCAACAACGATCGCAACCGCAACCGTTACACGTTCGGCATCACCGTCCGCGACGTCGCCAACAGCGCGTTCCGCCCCTTCGTCCAGGGCCTCGGCGATATCCGCGTCTATGACCAGACCACGGACGATTTCGGCTACCAGCGCAACTCCAACGGCTATCGCGCGGGCGTCGGCGCACAGTTCCGGCTCGCTCCCTCGCTCACCGGCGAGGCCTTCATCGGCGCCATGGGTCGCGACTACAAGGACCCGACCTTCAAGCCGGTCACCGCCGTGGCGGCAGACGGCTATCTGCGCTGGCAGGCCGGCCAGAGCACCGCATTCGTTCTGTTCACGGATCGGTCGATCGAGGAGACGACGCTCGCCGGCAGTCCCGCTTACATTTACACCCTCGTCGGTGGCCGGATCGAGCACGCCTTCCGCCCGGACCTGACCGGCTTCGTTCGCCTCGCCTATGCCAATGCCGATTTCGCGCAGAGCCCGCGCCGGGACAACGAGCTCGATACCTCCGTTGGCGTGCGCTATTACGTGACCAGACAGGTCTATCTCGGCGCGGATTACCGGTTCACCGCTCGCCGCTCGACTGACGCGACGCAGAATTTTGGACGCAACCAGGTGTTCTTCACGGTCGGCAGCACGTTTTAGCCGCCATGCGCCAGCCGCGGCGCGGGATACGCTTGCCCTCCTTGCCCCGCCGTGGAACCTTCCCGTTGACTCGCGGGAGAATCTCATGCCTACGCGCTACCGGATCGGCTTCGACATCGGCGGCACCTTCACCGATTTCATCCTGCTCGACCCTGAAACCGAATCCGTCCGCCTGCACAAGACGCTCACCACGCCAGACGACCCGTCGCGCGGCGCGCTGGCGGGCCTCGACGAACTCGTCACCGCCGCCGGCATCACGCTTGCCGAGGTCACCGACATCGTCCACGGCACCACGCTCGTCACCAACGCGCTGATCGAGCGCAGGGGCGCGAAGCTCGGCCTCATCACCACCGCGGGCTTCCGCGACATCCTCGAGATGGGCACGGAACAGCGCTACGACATCTACGACCTGTTCCTGCAGTTCCCGTCCCCGCTCGTTCCGCGCCGCCACCGGCTGGAAATCCCCGAGCGCATGGACCGCGACGGCAACATCGTCACCCCGCTCGACGAGGCGGCGGTGGAGGCCGCGGCGAAGCGCCTGGCCGCCCAGGGCATCGAGGCCATCGCCATCGGCTTCCTGCATTCCTACCGCAACCCCGCGCACGAGCGCCGTGCCGCCGAGATCGTGCGCGCCGCCTGCCCGGAAATCGCTGTCTCCATCTCCTCGGACGTCGTTTCGGAGATGTGGGAATACCAGCGCCTCTGCACCACCTGTGCCAACGCCTTCGTCCAGCCGCTGATGGACCGCTACCTGCGCCGGGTGGAGCGGGAGTTGCGCCTGCGCGGCTTTGCCGGCGCGTTGCGCCTCATGCACTCCGCGGGCGGCCTGCTCTCGCCGGAGACGGCGCGGCTGTTGCCGATCCGCCTGCTGGAATCCGGCCCCGCCGGTGGCGGCCTGGCCACCGCCTTCTTCGGCGCGCTGGCCGGCCACCGCGACGTCATCAGCTTCGACATGGGCGGCACCACCGCCAAGGCCTGCCTGATCGAGAACGGTGAGGCCGATGTCGCGCCGATGATGGAGGCCGCGCGCGTCCACCGCTTCAAGAAGGGCTCCGGCCTGCCGATCAAGGCACCCGTGATCGACATGATCGAGATCGGCGCCGGCGGCGGCTCCGTCGCCGCGATCGACGGCGTCGGCCTCCTGCGTGTTGGCCCGCATTCCGCCGGTGCGGCCCCTGGCCCCGCGTGCTACGGACAGGGCGGCACCGACCCCACGGTGACGGACGCCAACCTTCTGCTCGGCTATTACGACCCCGGCTTTTTCCTCGGCGGGCGCATGGCGCTCGATGTCGCGGCGGCGGAGGCGGCGCTGACCCGCGTCGGTGCCAGTCTCGGCCTCGATGCACTGGAAACCGCTGCCGGCATTCACCGCCTGGTCTCGGAGAACATGGCCGCCGCCGCGCGCATCCACATCGTGGAGAAGGGCAGGGACCCGCGCCGCTACGCCATGGTCGGCTTCGGCGGCGCCGGTCCTGCCCACGCCGCCGCCGTCGCCCGCATCCTCGGCGTGCGCGAGGTGCTGATCCCGCCCGCCTCCGGTGCCGCCTCCGCGCTGGGGTTCCTCGCGGCGCCGCTTTCCTTCGAGCAGGCGAGAAGCTTTTCCGCTCGCCTCGACGACGCGGCTGGCCTCGCCGGTGCCGAGGCCATGCTCGCGGAGCTGACCCGCGAGGTCTCGGCCCTTCTCGCCGCCGCCGGTACCGTTGCCGCGGACATTGTGGTGGAGCGCAGCGCCGACATGCGTCTCGCCGGCCAGCTCCACGAGATCAACGTGGCACTTCCGCCCGGCACGCTGGACGAGATGGCCGTGTCCACGCTGCGCGCCGCCTTCGCCACCGCCTATGCCGCGCGCTACACGGAGGTCTATGACGGTGTGCCGGTGGAAATCGTGGGCCTGCGCATCCGTGCCCGCGGACGCATCCCCGCGCTCTCCGCTCGCGAGGAATCCGCCGCGGCCGCCGGAGCGGCGTTGAAGGGCTCGCGTCGTGCCTGGTTCGAGGGCGGCTTCGTCGAAACCCCCGTCTACGACCGTTACGCGCTTGCCGAGGGCGCCATCATTGCCGGCCCGGCCATCGTCGAGGAACGCGAGTCGACCACCATCGTCCCGCCTGGCGACACGCTCGCTGTGGCGGCCGGCGGCATGCTTCGCATCACCGTCGGCGTCGCGGCACCCGCGGCGCAGAAGATCACCGCCGCGACCCCGATCGCCGAGGCCGCCGCGATCCTGGAATCCGATCCCGTCTCGCTCGAGATCATGTGGGCGCGGCTGGAGACGGTGGTCGAGGAGATGTGGCAGACCATCTGCCGCACCGCCTTCTCGCTGATCATTTCGGAGGCGCAGGATTTCGCCTGCGACCTGCTCGACGACGGCGGCGAAAGCCTGGTGCACTCGCCGCGCGCCATGCCGGTCTTCAACCTCACGCTGCCGCGGGCGGTGAAGGCGCTGCTTGAAAAGTTCCCGCCGCACACGCTGGTCCCCGGCGATATCCTCGTCACCAACGACCCCTGGCTGTGCGCCGGCCACCTCTTCGACATCGCCGTGGTGACGCCGATCTTCCGTGCCGGGCGCCTCGTCGCCTTCGCCGGGACCGTGGGCCATGTCGGCGACATCGGCGGCACCAAGGATTCGCTGCGCGCGCGCGAGATCTACGACGAGGGCTTCCAGATCCCGCCGATGAAGCTCGCCCGCGCCGGCGTCATCAACGAGGATCTCGTCACCCTCATCCGCGAGAACGTGCGCAAGCCGGAGGAAGTCCTCGGCGACATATTTTCCTTTATCGCCGCTAATCGTCTGGGGGCGGAACGTCTCGCTTCCGTGATGGACGACTACGGGCTTGCCGATCTGCGCGCGCTCGCCCACGTGCTGCAGGGCCGCTCGGAAGCGGCGATGCGCGCGGCGATCGCGGCTTTGCCGGACGGCACCTGGCATTCCGAGGTCTGGAACAACCCACTCGGCGAACGCCTGCGCTACCCGCTCGCCGTCACTGTCGAGGGTGACCGCATTGTCCTCGACTTCGCCGGCGCGCCGCTGCAGCAGCCGCAGGGCGGGCTCAACTGCACCCTCTCCTACAGCGAGGCGCATGCCACCTACCCGCTGAAATGCCTGCTGACGCCGCAGGTGCGCGGCAATGTCGGCTGCTACCGGCCGTTCGAGGCGCGAATCCCCGCAGGTTCGGTGCTCAACTGCAACAAGCCCGCGAGCGTCAACCTGCGTACCCGCACCGGGTGGTATATCGCCCCCAACATCTTCCGCGCGCTCGCCGAGGCGGCACCCGCGCGCGTGCAGGCGCAGACCGGCCTGCCGCACGCGATCAACATTTATGGTCGCGACGGCACCGGCCGGCTCTATGCCGACCATTATTTCATGGGCGGCGGCCAGGGCGCGGGGCGGGACTGGGACGGCAAGTCCGCGCTGCTCTACCCGACCTCGGCGGCCAACACCTCGATCGAGCTGCTGGAATCACGCGCCCCGGTGTTGGTGCTGGAGAAATCCCTGGTGCCGGATTCCGGCGGACCCGGCCGGCGCCGCGGCGGGCTCGGCGTGCGCACGCGCCTGCGCAAACTCACGAACGATGGTCTGCCGACGCTGGTCTCGGTTTATCCGGAGGGTGTGGGGGTGGTGGCGCCCGGCCTCGCCGGCGGCGGCGCGGGCGGTCCGGTGCGCGGGGTGGTGACGGACCCGGAGGGCCGCCTCATACACGATTGCGGCACCGGCGAGCTGGTCACGCTCACCGGTGCCGATCATATCGTGGAAGTCCAGCTTGCCGGCGGCGCCGGCTTCGGCGATCCCGCCGCCCGCGAGCAGTCGCTCGTGGACGACGATCTCGCCGACGGCTACGTCACGCCATCAGGCGAGGTAGCGTATCGGCCTTCCCGCGCCGCGTAGCAAACTGCACCAGGCCGAGAAGCCCGAGGCCGGCCCCGAACAGCGCAAGCGACCCAGGCTCCGGCAGATCAGGCTGCGGGTTATGGCTGCCCGGCCTGTAGGTGAGGCCGGTGAACTCGAACGCGTACTGGCTGCTGGTGAAGACCACGGAGTTGAACGCCGTCATCGAAAAGATGTCGACGCCATAGGTACCGTTCGCGCCTTGGCTGCCGTTCGCCGTCGACGTGATGTCTCCGCCGGTGATCTGCCCGACCAGCGTGCTGCCCGAATACAGTGAAATCGTGTTGTACAAGTCCACCGAACCCCAGATCAGCCCGAGGGACTGCTGAAAATCGCTCGCAGCCGTACCGAAGCTCATGTTCACCGCAGCGCCCGGATGACTGCCGACCTCGGCGCCCGACGTCAGGTATTGGCTCGGATCCGGTGCTCCCGAGGGATTTACCACGGGGACGCCCAGAGCCGTCTCCTCTGTCGGGGAGAGCCAGGGGGCCGCGTATTGGTTCACGACGCTACCTGTCACGGCTTGCGCGTCAGGGGTGAACGAAAAGCTTATCCCATTCACAGTGCCGCCGGTATTGCCACTCGGAAGCGCCGTCACATCGATCGGCGTCCCAAACGGCAAGCCACCGGCCGTGCCGCCGACGAGGATGGTATTGCCGTTATAGCTAAGGGTGGTCGCCAGGGCCGGGGCTACTGATATGAAGGCGAGGACGCTCGTGAGCCCGACAAGCCGCAGGGGAAGCTTTGAAAACATGGCGAATCCCTAACACGACGTGAACGTGGCCTTATGACTCTTTTTGCGGCGCGTGTCTAGTAATCGAGCCGCAAAAATCCTTCCTCGGGCGTTCCGCGCCGTGGGCGGCAGCGGGGTCATGGCTGACAACGCGAGCCCGGCGCCTTTCGGTGAGAGCGGGCCGGATTGCGGCGCCGGCGCGGCCCGTTCTGCTCGGGCAGCACCGTCTCCCGGGTCCCGGGCCGGCGAACTCGAACGCAATGGCGGCGCTGCTGAAAATTCGTCGGCGGGGCGACGTCGGCGAGATCAGTCGGGCACAGGCGCTGCCACCCAGCCGCCGGAGGTCGGGTCGTCAGCGAAGCAGCGCGTCTCTCTCAGCCTTCCGAATCGGGCGGTTGCCGCGTCCGAAAACGCCTCCTGTCCCCAGAAGGTGGTTGCCAGTCCTTGCTCCACCCCCCGAACCCGCGCCGGCGTTGCCGGCGAAGCCGAACGCCGCGCGCTATCTAAATTGCCGATGGCCGTATCAAATTAGCGCGGTTTCTCTCTCCAAAACCCCTATATTTTGGGCACCCCGACGTTGCCCTGCCGCAACCCGTCGTTGCGCCCGTGGCCACCTCCCCTCGCGTGACCCAATCCGGGATCAGCCGCCGCCCTTACGCCAGAAGCGCCAGCACCTTCGGCCGCAGCGCCATCCATTCCGCTCCCCCTTCGACCATGCCGCGCACGTCTCCGTCCGCACCGATCAGGAAGGTCGTTGGCAACCCCGGGATGCCCATTGCCGCGCCCGCCTTGCCATCCGGGTCGAGCCAGACCGGCAGCGCCGTGATCTTGTGCTCGGCATAGAATTTCCGCACCACCTTCGCCCCGCCGGCGTCGGCGGAAACCGGCACCACGGCAAGCCCGGGGGTCGCCTTTGCCAGCGCCTGCAGCGACGGCATCTCGCGCACGCAGGGAATGCACCAGGTGGCCCAGAAGTTCAGCACCAGCTTGTGCCCGTGCCAGGCGGCGAGCCCCGCCGTCTTGCCCTGCGCGTTCATCAACGTCAGCGCGGGCGGCACCTTGGGCGGCGAAACCGGCTTGATCGAGCCCAGCCCGGCCGGCGTCGCGCCTTGCGTCGCGCCCGGCATCCCGCCCGGCACCGGTTTGCGCAGCCACCACAGCCCCGCTACGGTTCCCGCAGCCGCGACCCCGCCCGCCAGCAGCGCGCGCCGCACCATCACCTGCACGGATCCATCTCCTTGAACTCTAACTCGCCCATCCGCCTGGACGACAAGCTTCCTGGCAACACCGCCGCCAACCGCCAATGGGGCGGTCGCTTCACCGCCGGCCCTTCCGCCATCATGCAGGAGATAAACGCCTCCATCGGGTTCGACCGCAAGCTCTGGCGCCAGGACATAAACGGTTCGCTCGCGCATGCCGCGATGCTCGCCCATTGCGGCATCATCACCGCCGCCGACGAGCACGCCATCCGCGATGGCCTCGCCGCCATCGCCGCCGAGATCGAGGCAGGCGCCTTCCCCTTCGAGAGCGCGCTCGAAGACATCCACATGAACATCGAGTCCCGCCTCACCGAGCGCATCGGCGAGGCCGGCAAGCGCCTGCACACCGCACGCAGCCGCAACGACCAGGTGGCGACCGATTTCCGCCTCTGGGTACGCGACGCGATCGACGGGCTCGACGCTCAGCTCGCCGACACGATGAAGGCGCTCGCCGGGCGCGCGGCCGCCCACGCCGCGGACCCGATGCCGGGCTTCACCCACCTGCAGGCGGCCCAACCCGTCACGCTCGGCCACCACATGCTCGCCTACGTGGAAATGCTCGCCCGCGACCGCGGCCGCCTCGCGGACGCCCGCCGGCGCCTCAACGAATGCCCGCTCGGCGCCGCGGCGCTGGCCGGCACCTCATTCCCGATCGACCGGGAGGCGACCGCGAGCGCGCTGGGCTTCGACCGCCCCGCCGCCAACTCCATCGACGCCGTCTCGGACCGCGACTTCGCACTGGAGTTTCTGTCCACTGCCGCGATCTCGGCCATGCACCTTTCCCGTTTCGCCGAGGAGATCGTGATCTGGTGCAGCGCGCCGTGGCGTTTCATCCGCCTCTCGGACGCCTTCACCACCGGCAGTTCCATCATGCCGCAGAAGCGCAACCCGGACGCCGCGGAACTGGTGCGCGCATTTACCGGCCGCATCAACGGCGCGCTGGTCGCCCTGCTCACGGTGATGAAGGGCCTGCCGCTCGCCTACGCGAAGGACATGCAGGAGGACAAGGAACCGGTGTTCGACGCGGCGGAGGCCTGGGCGCTGGCGCTCGCCGCCATCGCCGGCCAGGTGCGCGACATGCAGCCGGACACCGCGCGCATGAAGGAGCTCGCCGGCAGCGGCTTCGCGACCGCGACGGATCTCGCGGACTGGCTGGTGCGCGCGCTCGCCCTGCCGTTCCGCGAGGCGCACCACATCACCGGCCGCCTGGTCGCTGCGGCGGAGGTTGCGGGCTGCACGCTCGCCGAACTGCCGCTCGCCACCATGCAGTCGGTCGAGCCGCGCATCACGAGCGACGTGTTCTCCGTCCTCTCCGTCGAGGCCTCGGTTGCCTCGCGCCGCAGCTACGGCGGCACCGCGCCGGAGCGCGTGGCGGAGCAGGCGGCGCGCTTGCTCGCTCAGCTATGACGCGCGCGCTGCTCGTGCTGCTCGCCGTGCTGGCGCTCGCCGCCTGCGGCCGCAAGGCGGCGCCGGTGCCGCCGGGCCCGCCGAGCGCCATCACCTACCCGCGCGTCTATCCGTCCCGCTGACCATGGACATCGCCATCAACGGTCCCGACCCCTCGGTGCGGGAACTGATCGCGGCGCGTCCGGCGCTCTCCATGCACGCCCAGGACGGGCTGCTGCTGGAGGGCGTGCCGCTTGCCGCCATTGCCGACGCGCTCGGAACGCCCGCCTGGGTCTATGGCGCCGGCACCATCCGCGCCCGCCTCGCGCATCTGCGGCGCGTCATGTCGCCCACCCATATTCATTACGCGGTCAAGGCGAACGACCATCTCGCCGTGCTGCGCCTGGTGGCCCAGGGCGGCGCCGGCGCCGACGTGGTGAGCGAGGGCGAGATGCGCCGCGCCATCGCGGCCGGCATCGCGCCCGGGCACATCGTCTTTTCCGGCACCGGCAAGACCAGGGCGGAGCTGGAGGCGGCGCTCGCCGCCGGTATCGGCCAGATCAACGCGGAGAGCGCCGCCGAGATCGACATGATCGCCGCCGCTGCCGCCGTGACGGGCCATACCGCGCGCGTCGCCCTGCGCATCAACCCGGACGTCGCCGCTGGCACGCACGACAAGATCAGCACCGGCCGCGCCGGCGATAAATTCGGCATCCCGTCGGGCGAGGCGACGGAGGTCTATGCCCGCGCCGCTTCGTTTCCCGGCATCGAGCCCGTGGGCCTCGCGCTGCACATCGGCAGCCAGATCGTCTCGACCGCGCCCTATCGCGCCGCCTGGGGGCGAATGCGCGAACTCACCCTCGCGCTGCGCCAGGCCGGGCACCGCGTGACCAGGCTCGACGCCGGCGGCGGGCTCGGCATCGCCTACCGCGACGAGGCCACGGTCTCGCCCGAGGTGCTCGCCGGCGCGCTGCGCGAGGTGCTGGGCGATCTCGACGCCGAGACGATGATCGAGCCCGGCCGCTGGCTCGTCGCCCCCGCCGGCGTGCTGCTGGCGAGCGTCGTGCTGAACAAGGAGGACGGCGCCATCGTCGTGATCGACGCGGCGATGAACGATCTCGCGCGCCCGGCGATGTATGGCGCTTGGCACGGCATCGTGCCGCTGGACGCCGCGACCGCGGCCCTGCCGGCCGCCCCGCGCATGGTCGCCGGCCCGATCTGCGAAAGCAGCGACATCTTCGCCCGCTTGCGGATGCTGCCGCCCCTCGCCCCCAATTCGCGCGTGGCGATTCTCGACGCCGGCGCCTATGGTGCGGTGATGAGCTCCACCTACAACGCAAGGCCGCTGGCGCCGATCGCGATGGTGGACGGCGCGCGCTGGACCACGATCCGCGAGCGCCAGCCCATCGAGGCGCTTTGGGCGGGCGAGACCATCCCGGATTTCCTCTCCGGCTGAGGGAGCGAGGGCCGTGATCGGACCCCCGGACCGGCCGAGCGAGGCGATCGAGGCGCTGGCCCGCAGCCTGCCCGGTCACCGGGCGCGTGCCTGGCTGGTGCTGCTGGTGGAGCGAGCATGGCCGCTGCTGTGGCCGCCCGTCGGCATCGCCGGCGCGTTCCTCGTCGCCGCCCTGCTCGGCTTGCCGCCGCTGCTGCCGCCGCTGTGGCACGCCGGGCTGCTCGGCGCGCTGGCGGTGGCGGAGATCCTGCTGCTGCTGCGTGCCGTGCGTGGCGTCCACCTGCCGGAGCCGGCGGAGCTCGACCGCCGGCTGGAACGGGCGAGCGGCCTCGCCCACCGCCCGCTTGCCGCCCTCGCCGACAAGCCCGTCGCCGGCGGCGCGGACGCGCTCTGGATCGCGCATCTGCTGCGCGCCGCGCGGGCGGTCAGGGGGCTGCGCAGCGGCTGGCCGCATCCCGGCCTCGCCACGCGCGACCCCATGGCGTTGCGGGGGGCGCTCGTCGTCGGCCTTGTTGCCGCGATCGGCGTCGCGGGGCCGCTGGCGCCGCGGCGGCTCGCCGCTGCGTTCCAGCCGGCCTTCGCACCGGGCGCGCGGGCGCCGGCGCAGCGTCTGCAGGCCTGGATCACGCCCCCCGCCTATACCGGCCTCGCGCCGATCTTCCTCGCCGCCGGCGACGCCAGCGCGCCGGGCGGCACCAGCCCGGCGGCGCGCCAGGTCACGGTGCCCGCTGGCAGCAAGCTCGGCTTCTCCCTCACCGGCGGCCATGGCGGCGCGCCGAGGCTGCTGCTCGGGCGCAAGTCGCTTCCCTTCCGCACGCTCGATACCGGTAGTTTCTCGCTCGAAACCGTCCTCGACACCGGCGGCACGCTCGCGGTGCGGCGCGGCGGGCGCACCATCGGCACCTGGGACCTCGTCGTGGTGGAGGACCCGGCGCCGATGGTCCGCTTCCCCATGCCGCCAAGCGTGGCGGAGCCCGGCCACACGCCGCTCACGCGCCTGCCCTGGGCGGTCTCGCACCCGTATGGCGTGGTCTCGCTGCAGGCCGAAATGCACCTGGTCGGGCGCCCCCAGGCGGAGCCGCTGGTGGTGCCGATCCCGCTCCCCGGCGGCGCGCCGAAATCGGCCAGCGGCGCGGAACTCGCCGACCTCACCGCGCATCCCTGGGCCGGGCTGCCCGTCGTCGCGCGCCTGATCGGCAAGGACGCGGCCGGCCGCGCCGGCTATTCCCAGGACGAAACCTTCACCCTGCCGCAGCGCGTCTTCGCCAACCCCGTCGCCCGCGCGCTCATCGCCGTGCGCCGCAACCTCTCGCTCCACCCCAACAATCGTGACGGCGCCGTCGCCGTGCTCGACCAGCTCTCGCGCCTCGCACAGGTCTGGGCGCACGATCCCGGCGGCTACCTCAACCTGCGCGCCATCGCCTACCTGCTGATCGAGCGCGTGGCGGCGGACGCGGTGCCGCGGGCGCAGGATCGGCTCTGGACGCTGGCGCTGCACCTGGAGAACGGCCTGACCAGCCGCACCGCCCGCGCGCTCGAGGATGCGCGCCGCGCCCTGCGCGATGCGCTGGCCCAGGCACGCCTGGACCGGCAGCAGGGCCGCAAGGTGGACCAGCAGAAGCTGGCGCAGCTCGCCCAGGCGCTGCAGCGGGCGCTGCGCAACCATCTGCGGGCACTCGCGCAACAGGCTCAGCGGAACCCGCTGAACCGGCAATTCGACCCGCAACTGCACCCGCGCACCACGCAGAAGATGCAGAACCTCGCGAACCAGACCCGCCAGCGCGCCGAGAGCGCCAACAACAAGGGCGCCCAGCGCAGCTTCTCGCAGCTCGAGCGGATGCTGCCGATGCTGCGCAACAACCAGGGCGCGACGACCGCGCGCCAGATGCAGCGCCAGCGTCAGATGCGGCGCGCCCGCCAGCAGCTGACG
>DAHUXX010000068.1 GCA_027306955.1 Acetobacteraceae bacterium
GCGATCTGCCACGCCCCCTCCCAGATCAGCCGGAGCGCGATTTCCAGCACCACCAGCAGCCCGACCCAGCCGAGCCAGCGGTAGCGCGTGAGCATCCGCGCCACCAGGCTCGCGGCGACGCCCATCAGCACCACCGAGAGCGCCAGCCCCGCGACCAGCACCCAGAGCCGCCCATCCGCCGCCCCCGCGACCGCCAGCACGTTGTCCAGGCTCATCGAGAGGTCGGCGAGCAGGATCTGCCATACCGCCTCGCGCAACGATTTCGGCACCCGGGCGGCGGCGGCGTCGGCGCCGTGGCCGCGCAGTTCCCGCGCCATCTTCCACGCCACCCACAGCAGCAGCAACCCGCCCGCGAGCAGCAGGCCCACGATCTCCAGCAGCCGCAGCGCCACCGCGCCGAGCACGATGCGCATCACGGTCGCGGCACCGATGCCGAGCAGGATGGCGCCGCGCCGGCGCGACGGCGGCAGCCCGGCCACCACCAGCCCCACCACCACGGCGTTGTCGCCGGCGAGCGTGAGATCGACCAGCAGCACCTGCCCCAGCGCCGCCAGGTCATGGGCGGCCAAGTCATGGGCGGCCAGGTCGTGGTAGGCCATCATCTTGTCAGGAACCCTGGCGGCTCTTAGAGCCGGGGCGCAACGCGCGAGGCTGCATGATCCCCCGTTACACCCGCCCGGCGATGGCCGCCATCTGGGCCCCGGAAAACCGCTATCGCATCTGGTTCGAGATCGAGGCGCTGGCCGCCGAGGCGATGGCCCTGCTCGGCGCCGTCCCCGAGGCCTCGGCGCGCAACATCCGCGCGAAGGGCGGGGCGAAGCTCGCCGCCATCGGCCCCGCGGACATCGAGCGCATCGACTCCATCGAGCGCGAGACGCGCCACGACGTCATCGCCTTCCTCACCTGGCTCGCGGAGGCGGTCGGCGAGGATTCCCGCTTCGTGCATCTGGGCATGACGAGCAGCGACGTGCTCGACACCTGTCTCTCGGTGCAGCTTGCCCAGGCGACGGACCTTCTGCTCGAGGATCTCGACGCGGTGCTGGCGGCGCTGAAACATCGCGCCATCGAGCACAAGCACACGCTCACCATCGGCCGCAGCCACGGCATCCACGCCGAGCCCACCAGCTTCGGCCTCAAGCTCGCCGGCCACTACGCGGAGTTCGCGCGCAACAGGAAGCGGCTGGAGGCGGCGCGCGCGGAGATCGCGGTCGCGGCGATTTCCGGCGCCGTCGGCACCTACGCGCATCTCGACCCGCGGGTGGAGGCGTATGTGGCGGAGAAGCTCGGCCTCGCCGTGGAGCCCGTCTCTACGCAGGTGATCCCGCGCGACCGGCACGCCGCCTATTTCTGCACGCTCGCCGTGATCGCGAGCGGCGTCGAACGGCTGGCCATCGAGGTGCGGCATCTGCAGAGGAGCGAGGTGCGCGAGGCGGAGGAGTTCTTCCACCCCGGCCAGAAGGGCAGCTCCGCGATGCCGCACAAGCGCAACCCGGTGCTCTCGGAGAACCTCACGGGGCTGGCGCGCCTGGTGCGCTCGGCCGCGGTGCCGGCGCTGGAGAACGTCGCACTCTGGCACGAGCGCGACATCAGCCATTCCTCGGTGGAGCGCGGCATCGCGCCCGATGCGACCGTGACACTGGATTTCGCGCTGACGCGGCTCGCGGGGATGATGGAGAAGCTCGTTATCTATCCGCAACGGATGGCGGCGAACCTCGAATCCCTCGGCGGCGTGGTGCATTCCGGCGAGGTGCTGCTGGCCCTCGCCCGCGCCGGGCTCTCGCGCGAGGAGGCGTACCGGATCGTGCAGTCCCAGGCGATGGCGACCTGGACGAAGCTCGGTACGCCCGAGGGCAAAAGCTTCCGCGAGAACCTCGACGCGGACCCCACCATCGCGGCCAACGTGCCGCCCCACGTGCTCGACGCCGCGATGAACGCAGCCCAGCACCTGCGCCACGTGGACGAGGTGTTCGCGCGGGTGTTCGGGAAGGGGTGAGGCTGCTATTCCGCCGCGTCGCGGTTCATGTACCCGTCGCGTGTCTGCGGCAGCTTCATGCCCAGCACCGCGGCGGCGACGGCGGTGCGCAGCACCTGCGCGGTGCCGCCACCGATGGTGAACATGCGCACGTCCCGCGCCATGCGTTCCAGCGGCAGATCCCGTGAATAGCCGCGCGCGCCGAACAGTTGCAGCGCGTCATTCACCACGCGGATCGCCGCCTCGGAGGCAAACAGCTTCGCCCGCGCCGCCAGCACCGGGTCCGGGAACTTGCTGTCCCTGCCCTGCGACAGCGCGGCCTGGTGCAGCAGCGCGCGGGAGGCCGCGACCTGCGTGTCCATATCCGCCAGCATCCATTGCAGGCCCTGGAACTCCGCGATCGGCCGGCCGAACTGCCGCCGGCGCTTCACATGGTCCACGGCGAGGTCGAGCGCCCCGACGGCGACCCCCATCGCGATCGTGCCGGCGCCGACACGCTGGCTGTTATACGCCGCCATCAGCCGCGCGAAGCCGCGGCGGAAACCCTCCGGCGGCACGAGGGCCATCTCCGCCGGCACCTCGACATCGGTGAATTCCAGCTCCGCCTCCGGCATGCCGCGCAGGCCCATGGTCGGCTCGCGGCGCACCACGGAGAAGCCCTTCGGAAACAGCCCCTGGCGCGGGTCGCCGACGACGATGAAGCCGCCGATCCCCTCCTCGCGCCCCGCCGCATCGAACACGCGCGCGAACACCAGGTGCAGGCGCGAGACGCCGCCGCCGGTGATCCACACCTTGCGCCCGTTGAGGATGTAGCGGTCGCCGCGGCGCTCGGCGCGGGTGGTCATGGCGGTCGCGGCGCTGCCGGCCTCGGGCTCGGTGATGGCGATCGCGGGCTTGTCGCCGGCGAGCACCAGCCCCGCCGCGAGCCGCTTCTGCGCCTCGGTGCCGTATTCCATGATGGCGGAAATGGCCCCCATGTTGGCCTCCACCACCACGCGCGCGGTGAGGGTGCAGGCGCGCGCGATCTCCTCCACCACCAGCACCGCGTCGTAAAAGCTGCGCCCGCCGCCGCCGTGGTCGCGCGGGATGGTCATACCCATGAAGCCGGCGGCGACCAGCTCCGGGATATTGGCCCAGCAATACTGCTCCGTGCGGTCCCACTCGGCGGCGCGGGCGGCGAAGCTGCCCTGCGCCAGCGCGCGCGCCTGTTCCCTGAGCCCCCCGGCATCCGGCGACGCTGACATCGAGCTCCCCCCCATCGTCCGGGCGACCATGCCGCCCGCCACCCTGCCGCGCAACCGCACCCACGCGCCGGTGGCATGACATGAAGCACGGCGCCCGCCATGGCGCCGCCCGCCACCCGCTGCTATACGCACCGCAGCAAAAGTCGCCGTGATTCCTCGGCGCCGCAAGGGATTCGCGCCATGGCCCGCCGCCGCCAACTCTACGAAGGTAAAGCCAAGATCCTGTTCGAGGGGCCGGAACCCGGCACGCTCGTGCAGTACTTCAAGGACGACGCCACCGCGTTCAACGCCCAGAAAAAGGGCGTGATCACCGGCAAGGGCGTGCTCAACAACCGCATCAGCGAGTACCTGATGCAGCGCCTGGCCGAGATCGGCATCCCGACCCATTTCGTGCGCCGGCTCAACATGCGCGAGCAGCTGATCCGCGAGGTGGAAATCATCCCGGTCGAGGTGGTGGTGCGCAACGTCGCCGCCGGCAGCATCTCGGCCCGGCTCGGCATCCAGGAAGGCACCCGGCTGCCGCGCTCGATCATCGAGTACTACTACAAGAACGACGCGCTCAGCGACCCGATGGTCTCTGAGGAGCATATCACCGCGTTCGGCTGGGCGCACCCGGCGGACATGGACGACATCGTCAGCCTGACGTTGCGGATCAATGACTTCCTGACCGGTCTTTTCCTCGGCGTTGGCATCACGCTGGTGGACTTCAAGGTCGAGTTCGGCCGGCTCTGGGAGAACGAGGACATGCGCATCGTCCTCGCCGACGAGATCTCCCCCGACAATTGCCGGCTGTGGGACGCCAAGACCAACGAAAAGATGGACAAGGACCGTTTCCGCCGCGACCTCGGCCGCGTCGAGGAAGCCTACCAGGAAGTCGCGCGGCGGCTCGGCATCCTGCCCGAGGCCGGCGTGCGGGACATCAAGGGCCCGGAGATCATGCAGTGAAGGCTGTCGTGACCGTCATGCTCAAGGCCGGCGTGCTGGACCCGCAGGGCAAGGCGATCGGTCAGGCGCTGGCGCATCTGGGCTTCGCGGGCGTCGGCGAGGTGCGTGCGGGCAAGGTGATCGAGCTGGAACTCGCCGAGACTGACCCCGTTGCCGCGAAGAACGCCGCGGAATCAATGGCGAGGAAGCTGCTCGCCAACACCGTGATCGAGAGCTTCCGGGTGGATCTTTCGTGAGGGCGGGCGCATGAAGGCGGGCATCGTCGTGTTCCCCGGCATCAACCGCGAGCGCGACATCGCGATCGCGCTGGAACGCGCCTCGGGGCGCAAGCCGCGGATGATCTGGCATCGCGAGACAGACCTGCAGAGCCTTGATCTCATTGTTATTCCTGGCGGCTTCTCCTACGGCGACTACCTGCGCTGCGGCGCCATGGCCGCGCAGTCCCCGGTGATGGAGAGCATCCGCGCCCATGCCGCGCGCGGCGGCCACGTGCTCGGCGTCTGCAACGGGTTCCAGATCCTGGCCGAGGCGCAGCTGCTGCCCGGCGCGCTGCTGCGCAACGCCTCGCTCCGCTTCCTCTCCATGGACTGCCACCTGCGCGTGGAGCGGACGGACACGGATTTCACCGCGCATTACCAGCGCGGCCAGGTGATCCGCGCGCCGTTGGCGCATGGCGACGGCAACTACTTCGCGGACGATGCGACGCTCGATCGGCTTGAAGGCGAAGGGCTTGTCGCCTTCCGCTATGTCGAACCCGATGGCGCCGCGACGGCGAAGGCGAACCGCAACGGCTCGGCGCGCAACATCGCCGGCATCCTCTCGCCCAACCGGCGCATCATGGGCCTGATGCCGCACCCGGAGGACCTGGTTGACCCGCTGATGGGCGGCACCGACGGCGCGCCCCTGTTCGAGGGCATTTCGGCCGCTCTCGGGTCCGATCGTCCGGCCGCCTGATGACCCGCGGCATCGGGCGGACGGGCGTGAATCGGCCACGCCAAAAAGGTCTCGCGTGACGAACAAGCCGGTGAATCAGGCGCTTGCGGCCGAATTCGGCCTCAACGCCGAGGAATACGCGCGCGTGCTGGACATCATGGGCCGCGCGCCGACGCTGACCGAACTCGGCATCTTCTCGGTGATGTGGTCGGAGCACTGCTCCTACAAATCCTCGCGCGTCTGGCTGCGCACGCTGCCGACCAGGGCGCCCTGGGTCATCCACGGGCCGGGCGAGAACGCGGGCGTGGTGGCGATCGGCGAGGGGCTCGCCGCCATCTTCAAGATGGAGAGCCACAACCACCCGAGCTTCATCGAGCCGTACCAGGGTGCCGCGACCGGCGTCGGCGGCATCCTGCGCGACGTGTTCACCATGGGCGCCAGGCCGGTCGCGAACCTCAACGCGCTGCGCTTTGGCGACCCGAAGAACCCGGTCACGCGGCGGATCGTCGATGGCGTGGTGCGCGGCATCGGCGGCTACGGCAATTGCGTGGGCGTGCCCACCGTGGGCGGCGAGATCAACTTCCACCCAGCCTATGACGGCAACCCGCTGGTCAACGCGATGACGGTGGGCATCGCGCCCGCGGACCGCATCTTCCTCTCCGCCGCCGCCGGCATCGGCAACCCGGTGGTCTATGTCGGCTCCAAGACCGGGCGGGACGGCATCCACGGTGCCACCATGGCCAGCGCCGAGTTCGGCGCCGACGCCGAGTCGAAGCGCCCGACGGTGCAGGTCGGCGACCCGTTCGTGGAGAAGCTGCTGATCGAGGCATGCCTGGAGCTCATGGCGACCGACGCGATCGTCGCCATCCAGGACATGGGTGCCGCCGGCCTCACCTCCTCCTCGGTCGAGATGGCGGGCAAGGGCGGCGTCGGCATCGAGCTGGACCTCGACCAGGTGCCGCAGCGCGAGACCGGCATGTCCGCCTACGAGATGATGCTGTCGGAGAGCCAGGAGCGCATGCTGATCGTGCTGCGCCCCGGCGCCGAGGGCACCGCGCGCGCCATCTTCGAGAAATGGGAGCTGGATTTCGCGGTGATCGGCCACCTGACCGACACCGGCCGCATCGTCGTGCGCCACCAGGGAAGCGTCGAGGCGGAGATCCCGCTCGCCCCGCTCGCCGACCAGGCGCCGCTCTACCACCGCCCCACCGCGCCCTCCCCGGCGCCGGGGCCGCTGGGCGCGATCCCCGCGGCGCGGCTCGGCGAGGACCTGGTGAAGCTGATCGGCTGCCCGGACCTCGCCTCCCGCGCCTGGGTGTGGGACCAGTACGACAGCACCGTGGGCGGGCAGACGGTGAAGCGGCCGGGTGCCGCGGACGCCGCCATCGTGAAGGTGGACGGGCACCGGCTGGCGCTGGCGCTCACCACGGACTGCACGCCGCGCTATGTCGCCGCCGACCCCGAGGCGGGTGCCGCGCAGGCCGTCGCCGAGGCCTGGCGCAACATCACCGCGACCGGCGCGCGCCCGCTCGCCATCACCGACAACATGAACTTCGGCAACCCGGAAAAGCCTCTGGTGATGGGCCAGTTCGCCGCCGCCGTCGCCGGCATCGCCAGGGCGTGCACGGCGCTGGACTTCCCGGTCGTTTCGGGCAACGTCAGCCTCTACAACGAGACCGCGGGATCGCCGATCCTGCCCACGCCCGCGATCGGCGGGCTTGGCGTGCTGGAGGACGCGGCTCGCGCCGTGGGGCTTGCCGCGGCACCGGGCCAGGACCTGGTGCTGGTCGGGGCCGACCCGTCGCATCTCGGCCAGTCCCTGTGGCTGCGCGAGGGCGCGGGGCAGGAGGCCGGCGCGCCGCCGCCGGTCGATCTCGCGGCCGAGCGCCGGCATGGCGATTTCGTCCGCGCCCGCATCGCCTCGGGCGAGGTGCGCGCCTGCCACGACGTCTCGGATGGCGGGCTGCTGGTGGCGGTCGCGGAGATGCTGATGGCCGGCAACACCGGTGCCGTGCTCGCCGGCCCCACGGACGGAGGCTTCTGGTTCGGCGAGGACCAGGCGCGCTATGTCGTCGCCGTCGCTGATGGCGCCGCCCTCGTCGCCGCCGCGACCGGCGCGGGCGTTCCCACGCGCCTGGTCGGGCGCACCGGGGGCGAGGGTTTGACACTCCCGGATGGCGCAACCATATCGCTGGCTACGTTGCGTTCGGCGCACGAACGCTTCTTCCCTGCCCTGATGGAGACGTAACCCGTGGCGATGCCCGCAAGCGAGATCGAGGCGCTGATCAAGGCGGCGATCCCGGACGCCAACGTCACCATCGAGGACCTGGCCGGCGACGGCGACCACTACGCGGCGACGGTGGTCGCGGAATCCTTCCGGGGCCTCAGCCGCGTGCGCCAGCACCAGATCGTCTATGCCGCGCTGCGCGGCCGCGTGGGCGGCGAGCTGCACGCGCTCGCCTTGCAGACCTCCGCTCCCTGAACCCCCTCACCCAGCC
Organism: Acetobacteraceae bacterium; assembly: GCA_027306955.1. Lineage (GTDB taxonomy): Bacteria > Pseudomonadota > Alphaproteobacteria > Acetobacterales > Acetobacteraceae > JAJXXT01. Next base: position 7,593 of record DAHUXX010000068.1, read on the forward strand.
CAACTCACCAACCCAGTTCACCCACCAGGAATCCCGCTCATGGCCAATATCGCGGAACGCATCCAGTCCGAGATCACCGAGAACCCGGTGATGCTCTACATGAAGGGCACGGCGATGTTCCCGCAGTGCGGCTTCTCCGCCCGCGTGGTGCAGATCCTCTCGCACATGGGCGTGCCGTTCGCCACCGCGAACGTGCTCGAGGACCCGGAACTGCGCGACGGCATCAAGCAGTTTTCCAACTGGCCGACCATCCCGCAGCTCTACGTCAAGGGCGAGTTCGTCGGCGGCTGCGACATCGTGACCGAGATGTTCCAGTCCGGCGAGCTCGCGACGATGCTCGCCGAGAAGGGCATCAAGAGCGAAGCCTCGGCCTGACCGGCGCTCGCCGGCCTCAGGCGGCGAGCTTTTCCAGGTTCCACGCGGCGAGGAGCTTCGCGAGCTTCTCGCCCTGCGCCTTCGACAGGGGCCAGGCGCCCGGCGCGCGCACGTGCCCGCAATCGTGGCCCGAGAGCGCCAGCGCTGCCTTGACCACCGAGACGTTGGTGCCGTTGCCTTCCTCGGCGCGCAGCTCCTCGAAGGCGGACATCTTTTCGATCAGCGCCATCGCCGCCGCGTAGTCGCCCCTGTCCAGCGCCCTGTGGATCGCCACCGAGTGCGACGGCCAGACATTGATCAGGCCGGAGGTGAAGCCGCGCGCGCCCACGGCGTAGAGCGGCGGCGCCCAGGTCTCGGCCAGGCCCGCGACCCAGGCGATGCCCTCGGGCGCGCGGCGGATGGCGGCGGCGAGGCGCATCGGCGTCTGGCTCGCCCATTTCACGCCGATCACGCCAGGCACGCGGCACAGCGCCTCGATCGCGTCGAGCCCGATCGCGTCGTTGCGCAGGTAGAGCACGATCGGCAGGCCGCCGCCGGCCTCGCCGATGCGCGCGACGTACTCCACGACGGCGCGCGGCGCGACGAACGGGTCCGGCGGCTGGTGCACCATCAGCGCGTCCGCCCCCGCCTTCGCCGAGGCGCGCGCGAGTGCGAGCGCATCCGGCAGCGCGCGGCCGACGCCTCCGAGCAGTGGCACGCGCCCGCCCACCTGCTCCGCCGCGGCGTGCACCATCGTCTCGGCCTCGGCGGTGGTCAGCGCGTAGAACTCGGAGGTGTTGCCGTGGGCGATAAGCACCTGCACGCCGGCGGCAATCGCGCGGTCGGCGACGGGCCTGAGGCGCGCGGGCGCCAGCCGGTCGGCGGCATCGAACGGGGTGACGAGAATGCCGGAAATGCCGGACAGCGCGGCGCGGACGGCGTTGGACGACCGGGGCATCGGGGTTCCTTTCGGGCGCTGGTGGCGAGGGTCTGTGTTACCGCTCCCATAGCACGCCTCCGGCGGCGGGGAAACGTCCGCCGCCGCGCGCGCGCCCCGCCTGGACTCAGCCGCCGAT
>DAHUXX010000069.1 GCA_027306955.1 Acetobacteraceae bacterium
CGCGCGCGCCGCCGGCCGCGACCCGTTCGCGGCGCTGATCGACGGCTATCTGCGCCCCGCGCATCGCGACAACCCCGCCGATGGCTGCCCGATCGCGACCCTGGGGCCGGAGGCGGCGCGCGCGCCGGGGCCGCTTGCGGAGGCGCTGGCGGAGGGCGCGGCGGCGCTTGCCGCGGAGCTTGCCAACGCGCTGCCCGACTCGATGCCGCCGGAGACCCGCGCCCGGGCCGCCACCGCCGCGCTGTCGGCCATGAACGGCGGGCTGATCCTCTCCCGCGCACTGCGCGGCCACCCGGCCGCCTCCGACGCGGCGCTGGAATCCGCGCGGGCTCTCGCCCGCGCCGCCGCCCGCCTGTGACCTCTCGCCGAGGAAGACCGTATGTTCGCAGCCCGTCTCGCCCCCGCGCTGGCCCGCCGTGGCCTTCATTACGGATGGGTGATGGCCGCCATCACCTTCCTCACCACGCTCTCCACCGCGGCGGCGCTGGGCATGCCCGGCATCCTGATCGTGCCGCTCCGTCATGAGTTCGGCTGGGACACGGCGGCGGTTTCCGGCCCGCTGGCGCTGCGCCTGGTTCTGTTCGGCGTCACCGCGCCCTTCGCGGCGGCGTTGATCGGCCGCTACGGCATCCGTGCCGTGGTAACGGCGGCCGTGGCGCTGATCGTCGCTGGCGTCGCCCTCGCGAGCCGGATGACGGCGCTGTGGCAGCTCTGGCTCGCGTGGGGCGTGCTGGTCGGGATTGCCACCGGCATGACGGCGATGGTGCTGGCAGCCACGGTGGTGACGCGCTGGTTCCATGCGCGGCGCGGCCTGGTGCTGGGGCTGCTGACGGCCGCGAACGCCGCCGGCCAGCTCATCTTCCTGCCCATCGCGGCCTGGATCTCGGACCATGTCGGCTGGCGCGAGGCACTGCTGCCGGCGACGCTCGCCTGTGTGGCCTGCCTGGTGCTGGTGGTGCTGTTCGCCGCCGACCATCCGGGCAGCGTGGGCCTGCCCGCGTTCGGCGCGCGCGACATCGTGCCCCCACCGCCGCCGCGCGAGGGCGCGGTCGAGGCCAGCTTCAACGCGCTCGCCGAGGCCGCGGCGCGGCCGCTGTTCTGGGTGCTGTTCGCCACCTTCTTCGTCTGCGGCTTTTCCACCAACGGCTTGGTGCAGACGCACTTCATTCCGCTGTGTCACGATTTCGGCATGACCGATCTGGCGGCGGCGAGTGTGCTGGCGATGATGGGCGCGTTCGACTTCGTCGGCACCATCGCGAGCGGCTGGCTGTCCGACCGCGTCGACAACCGGGTGCTGCTGTTCTGGTACTACGGGCTGCGCGGGCTGTCGCTGCTGATGCTGCCGTTCCTGAACTTCACGGTGGTGGGGCTTTCCGCCTTCGCGGTGTTCTACGGGCTCGACTGGGTGGCGACGGTGCCGCCCACGGCGCGCCTCTCCGGCCAGGTGCTGGACCGCGAGCGGGGACCGCTGGTGTTCGGCTGGGCCTTCGCGGCCCACCAGCTGGGTGCCGCGACCGCCGCGATCGGCGCCGGCATCACGCGCGACGTGTTCGCGACCTACATCCCGGCCTTCGCCACCGCCGGGGTCGCCTGCCTGCTGGCCGCCGGCGCGGCGCTCGCCGTCCGGCGCGGCGCGCGGCTCGCGGTGTGAGCAGGCGCGCCGGCGGCCCGATCAGGTTCCCCGTCGCGGTCGGGAACCGGCGGTCCCCTCAGCGCGGCGGCACGCCGGGATAGTCGGGGTCGAGCAGGAACGGATAGGGGCCGGGGTAGTTCTCGACATAGCCCATGTGGGTGACGAGGCCCGCCGCCTCGTCCCAGTAGTGCAGCAGGAAGGCCGGCGGCTCCAGGTTCCACAGCGGCGCCTGGTGCGGGCCGAGGTCGAGCTCCACCTGGTGGGCGACCGAGGGCGCGATGCAGCCGATCGTGGGGCCCACTTGCGTGATGATGGGCCGGTGGTCATGGCCGCAGACGACGCGGATCACCTGCCGGTGGCGGGAGAGCAGATCCTGGAACTCCCGCCAGTTGCGCAGCGGGATGCGGTCCATGTGGGCGATGCCGGTAAGGAACGGCGGGTGGTGCATGGCGATCATCGTGGGCTTGCCGGGTTCGGCCGCGAGCGCCGCCTCCAGCCAGCGCATCCGCCTGTCGCAGAGTTCGCCGGCGCTGCTGTAGGGGATGACGGTGTCGAGCATCACCAGCCGCACCGGCAGGTTCTCGACCGTGTAGTGCACAAACTCGGGGTCGTCCGCGACGCCCGGCCAGCCGGCCATCCCGCGCTTCAGCTCCTCGCGGCGGTCGTGGTTGCCGGGGATGACGTAGGTCGGCAGGTCGATGGTGCGGCGGAGCATCGCCGCCAGCTCCTCGTACTCCGTCGCCAGGCCGTTGTCGGTGAGGTCGCCGCTGATGATCAGCGCGTCTGGCCGCGGCGTGAAGGCGCGCACGGCGCGCAGCCCGCGCTCCACCAGCATGTTGGTCTCGCCGACGCGCGCGACGGGCATGCCGTGCGGGCGGACGTGCAGGTCGGATATCTGGATCAGGATCAAGGATGGTCTCCCGGGAACTTGGACGGAGGGGGTCTCGAACGAAGGGTTCCGGCGATGATCGCCTCGCGGCCATGCCGAGGCAATCGCCGCCGGGAGCAAGGGCGCGCTGCGCCTCCGCAGCCTGCTGCCCCCTGGCCGCGGCGACGGCCGGGCTCTCCTTGCCCGCGATCATCGCCTGGATCTCGTTCTCCAGCGCCTTGCGCACGCCGACAACGTCGTAGGTGTCGAACCAGGGTGCGGCATACTTGAGCTGCCTGATCGCGACCGTCGCGTTCGGGTGCCTGGCGAGATACGTCTTCATCGCGGGCAGCTCGTAGGCGCCGCGGTTGGGCGCGAAATAGCCGGTGAAGCGGCTCCAGCGTCCGGAGATGGCGGGCGAGGTGAGCCACTCGATGAGCCTCCGTCACCGAGGCCGGCATGATCCAGCCAAGATAGTCCGAGGTCTCGGGCATCATCATGCCTCAGCGCACCGTCTGCCTGTTTTCGACCTTCGTGAGCTTCTGTGCGTCCGCGTACCATTCCGCCCAGGTGCGCGGCGCCTTGTTCGGGTCGAGCCCGGCCTGCTTGAAGGCATCGATGCTGTCGAGCAGCAGCAGCGTCGAGTTCTGGAACGGGATGCCACAGACATGCCCGCCGATCACGGCGTTGGGCAGCAGCGCAGGGAAGAAGAAGTCGATCGCGGTCGCGGCATGGGCCGAGAACGAGCGCGCTATCGGGGCGACGGCAAGCGCCGCCGCCAGCAGCACGCGTTTCATGAAACCCTCTCCTTTTGTCATTTGAGCCCGGAAGCGGTGAGCGCGCTCACGAAATGCCGCTGCGCGAAGACGAAGCCCGCCAGCAGCAGTGCCGCGACCAGCGCCGTGCCGGCGGCGATCAGCCCCCATTGCGCGCCCGCCTCGCCCGCGGTGTTGAAGGAGGCGAGGCCCACGGTGAGCACCTGCTCGCTGGGGCTGGAGGTCGCGATGAGCGGCCAGAGGAACTCGTTCCAGTGGAACGAAATCGAAACGATAGCGTAGGCGGCGATCCCCGGTCGCGCCAGCGGCAGCAGCACGTGGCGGATCAGGGCGACGATGCCC
>DAHUXX010000090.1 GCA_027306955.1 Acetobacteraceae bacterium
GCGATCGTGTTCAAGGAGTTGATCAGCGGTGCCGGGGAGCAGGTGGCGCTCAACCAGCTCAACGACCTGCCCGCCTTCGCCGGCATGAAGCCGACGGAGAAGCTCAACCCGCACCTGCAGAATCTCTATGACACGTACATCCAGGAACTGCAGGTTGCCCACCCGCACGCCATCGGCAACCCGGTGATCTTCGAGGCTCTCGTCGCCAACCTGCAGGCGATCGCGGCCGGACAGAAGACGCCGGCGGCGGCGATGGCGGCGGTGCAGGCCGTCGCACAGAAACAGGCGCACTGAGCGGAGGCCGGGCAGAAGGATGAGCCTTGTCGCCGGCGGCACCATGAGCCCACCCGCCCGACGCAGCCGCCCCGCGCGGCTGCGCATCGGGGCGAGCCAGGTCGAGGCCTGGGCCTATGTGCTGCCGGCGCTTGGCTTGTTCCTGCTGTTCGAGCTCTACCCGATCCTCGCCAACCTCTGGGCCAGCGTCAGCCACCCGCACGCGGCGCCCTCGATCGCCCGCTACGCCGAGGCCGCCTCCGATCCCGTGTTCTGGGTCGCGGTGCGCAACTCCGTGGTCTGGGTGGTGGTCAGCATCGCGCTCGAGATCGCCATCGGCTTCCCGCTCGCGGTGCTGATCGAGCTCGCCATCCCGCGCGGCCGCGCCTGGTTCCGCACGCTGCTCTTCCTGCCGATGGTCGTCACCCCCTCGGTCATCGCGCTGGTCTTCACCACCATCTACGCGCCGGACTACGGCCTGCTCTACGGCCTCTTCCAGGCGCTCGGCCTGGCCAACAGCTTCCCCGCGGTGCTCGGCGAACCCGCCTTCGCGACCTACGCCGTCATCGTCGTCAATGTCTGGCAATGGTGCGGCTTCTTCGTCCTCATGTACTGCGTCGGCATCGCCCAGCTCGACGCCGAGATCCTGGACGCCGCTTCCATCGACGGCGCCGTGGGCCTCGCCCGCGTTCGTTACGTCCTGTGGCCGATGCTGCGCTCCACCCATGTCTCGCTCATCGTCCTCGGCACCATCCAGGCCCTGCAGCAATTCCCGCTCATCTACCTCATGACCCAGGGCGGCCCCGCCAACGCCTCGCAGACGCTCGCCACCTACATTTTCCAGACCGGCTTCGACGAGAACCGCATGGGCTTCGCCTCCACCGTCGCCGTGGTGCTGTTCGTCCTCTCCCTCGTCCTCGTCGCCGTCGAATACGCCATCGCCGACAACTGGCTCGCCCGCCTCCCACTCGCCCGAACCAGGGGCCGCGCCGCATGACCCACGCCGGCTCCCGCGCGCCCTCGCGCATGCTCATCGCCTACGCGGTGCTGGCCGGCGCCTGCGCCATCAGCCTGCTGCCCACCATCTACATGATCGACATCTCGCTCAGGAACTCGGCGGACAGTTTTGCCCCCGTCCTGATCGCCGGGCACCCGACGCTGCGCAACTACGCCGCCGTCCTCTCGCACGCCCGCTTCCTGCGCTTCTTCCTCAACAGCGCCCTGATCGCGGCGCTGACGGTGCTCGCAACCCTCGTCTGCGTCACGTCCCTCGCCTACGCCCTCTCGCGCCTCAAGGTGCGCGGCGGCGCCATCGTGCTGCTGGTGATCATGAGCGCGCTGCTGCTCCCGCTCGCCTCGCTGCTCATCCCCATCACCGTGCTGCTGCGCACGCTCCACCTCACCAACTCCTATCTCGGCCTCGTGGGCCCGGAGACCTCGCTCGGCATCGCGTTCGGCACCGTGATCGTGAAGGGCGCCATGGACGGCGTACCGCTGGAGCTGGAGGAAGCGGCGCTGCTCGACGGCGCCTCCTCGCTGGCCGTGCTGCTGCGCGTCATGGCGCCGCTCTGCCGCCCGGCGCTGCTCGTCGTCGCGGTCTGGCAGTTCCTGTTCTCGTGGAACGAGTTCTTCCTCGCTCTCGTCATCATGTCGCGTAACGCGATGAAGACGCTGCCGCTGGCCCCCCTGTTCTTCGAGGGGCCCTACATGGCCAACCCCGGCAAGCTGTTCGCCATCCTCACCCTGATCGGGGTGGTGCCGATGCTGTTCTACGCCGTGCTGCAGCGCTGGTTCGTCTCCGGGCTGATGGACGGCGGCGTCAAGGGATAAACCACGTGAAGGATCATAACGTGACCGATCGGATCGAGGGGCTCTGGGTGGCGCTCGCAACGCCGCTCGGCGCGGACGGCGCTATCGACACCGCGGAGATGGCGCGCCACGCAACCTCCCTCCTCGCCGAGGGCTGCGACGGCATCGTGCTCTTCGGCACCACCGGCGAGGGCGCCTCGTTCGCCGCCACCGAGCGCATCGCCGCCGCCGAGGCCCTGCTGCGCGCCGGCATCGAACCCGGCCGGCTGGCGCTCGGCACCGGCTGCCCGGCGATCACCGACACGGTTTCCCTCACCCGCGCGGCGCGCGCCATCGGCCTCACGCACGCGCTGATGCTGCCGCCCTATTTCTACCGCGACGCCAGCAACGATGGCATCGCCGATGCCTTCAGCGCCATCCTCCAGCGGCTCCCGGACCCCGGTCTGCGCGTCACCCTCTACCACATCCCGCAGACCTCGGGCGTCGCCATCGCCCCCGCCGTCGCCTCCACCCTGCGCCGGCGCTTCGGCACCGTCATCGCCGGCGTCAAGGACAGCAGCGGCGACTTCGCCCAGTTCCTCGCCTTCCGCGCCGCGGTGCCGGAGCTCTCGGTGCTGGTCGGCAACGAACCCGACATCGCCCGCGCGCTCGCCGAGGGCGGCACCGGCACCATCTGCGGCATGGCCAACCTGGTGCCCGGCATGGTGCGCGCGATGTTCACCGATCCCCACGCCGAGGCCCCGCTGCGCGCCGCCCTCGCCTGCATGCAGGCGCCGTTCCTGCCGGTGATGAAGTCCGCGCTCGCCGCGCGCACCGGCAACGCCGGCTGGCGCCGCGTCCGCCCGCCGCTCACCGAGGCGAGCGAGGCCGCCGGGCACGACGTCGTACATGCCCTCGCGGCGCTCACCTCCGACCACCCCGCCTGAGCACCGGGATGGCGCTCGTCGTCGGCCCGCGCGCCTTCCTCTCCCCGCCCGGGGGCGGCGCGGGATTTCGCGAGTGCCATGCTGCAACTCTTGCGATGCTTCCAGACGGGTCGCTCATCGCCGCCTTCTTCGCCGGCACCAGGGAGGGGGCCGCCGACACCGCGATCTGGATCGCGCGCCGCGGCGGCCGGGCCTGGCAACCGCCGCGCCGCGGCATCGCCGAGCCCGGCGTCGCGCACTGGAACCCGGTGCTGCACGCCGACGCGGCGCGCCTGCTGCTGTTCCACAAGACCGGTCCCACGGTGCACGCCTGGACCACCCGCCTCGCCGTCTCCACCGACGCCGGAGCCACCTGGTCCGCCCCGCGCCCCCTCGTCGCGGGCGACGCAACCCCGCGCGGCCCCGCCAAGAACAAGCTGCTCGTCGCCTCTGACGGCGCCTGGCTCGCCCCCGGCTCGACCGAGGACCCGCGCCACTGGGACGCCTTCATCGACCGCTCCACCGATCACGGCGAAACCTGGGCTCTCGCTCCCATTCCGCTCACGCACCGAACTCCCGCCGCCCCTGGCGACGGCCTGTGGCGGGGCCTCGAGGCCGGCGCGCTCTGGGAAAACGACCCCGCCCGCGCCTTCGCCTGGGACGGCGTGATCCAGCCCACGCTCTGGGAGAGCGCGCCCGGCACCGTCCACGCCCTCATGCGCAGCACGCGCGGCACCATCCAGCGCAGCGACTCATTGGACGGCGGCCGCAGCTGGTCCGCCGCCTATCCCACCGCCCTCGCCAACAACAACAGCGGCCTCGACCTCGCGCGCCTCGCCGACGGAACGCTCGTCCTCGCCTGCAACCCCGTCGCCGGCAACTGGCGCGCCCGCACGCCCCTCGCGCTTCTCCTCTCCGCCGACAACGGCGAGACCTGGCGCGAGGAAGCGGTCGTGGAGGACGCGGACGGCGAGTTCTCCTACCCCGCGCTCATCCCCGCCCCGGACGGCGCGACCCTGCACATCGCCTACACCTGGAACCGCCGCGCCATCGTCCACCGCGCCATCGCGGCGCAACGCTGACCCGCGCCGCCGCCGCCATCAGCCGAGCGAGCGCGTCATCACGGAGCACACACTCATCCACCCGATGGCGTCGCGCACGCTCTCGCACGCAAACGCGAGCGTGCGCGGCGCGGTTCTCTCGGCCACGGGAATGCGCGCGCAGAGATCGGCCATGATCGGCCGCGTGAAATCGAACTCGATCCGGCACGGCGTCGCCACCCGGTAGAGGTGCGCATTGCCAACACGCCGCACCGCCTCGGCCGCGGCAAGCCGGATGCGCTCACGCGCCGCAGCCGGCGAGAGGGACCGCGCCGCGCGCTGCGTCAGGGCGGTCTTCACCCGCACCAGCTCGGCGCCGACGAACAGCCCCTCGCACGCGCGCACGATCACGTCGTCGCCCGACAGCAAGATCACCGGCACGCCCATCGATCCGGCGAGCGCGCCATAGATGCTCGCCTCGGAGGTGGCCGCCCCGTTCAACCGGATGGCGGTGAACACGCCGGAGTTGGTGTGCGCGAGCACGCCCCGATCGCCCGCCGCGGCGTGATAACCCACGCA
>DAHUXX010000106.1 GCA_027306955.1 Acetobacteraceae bacterium
GGCGCGCCGGGGCTGTCGCTCACCGCCGAGTACCGCTTCATGGATGTGCTCGACAGCCCGACCTATTCGGGCACCACCGCCGGCACCTCAATCAAGATCGACAACGCGCTGCACCACTCGGTCCTGATCGGCGTGCGCTACGCGTTCAACGCGGCCCCGCCGCCCCCGCCGCCGGCGCCCACCCCCGCGGCGGCGCCGGCGCCGGCGCCGGCCCGCACTTACCTCGTGTTCTTCGACTGGGATAAGGCGACGCTGACGACGCGTGCGCGGCAGATCATCGCCGAGGCGGCGCAGGCGTCGACGCGGGTGAAGACGACGCGGATCGAGGCCAACGGCTATACCGACCTCTCCGGTACGGCCGCCTACAACATGGGCCTCTCCATCCGCCGCGCCGACGCGGTCGCCGCCGAGCTGGTGCGCGACGGCGTGCCCAAGGACATCATCTACGTGAAGGGTTTCGGCATGACCCACCCGCTGGTGCCGACGGCGCCGGGCGTGCGCGAGCCGCAGAACCGCCGCGTGGAGATCATCCTGAAGTAACGGCGCAGCTCTCGCCGGAACGGGAAAGGGCGCCCTCGCGGCGCCCTTTTTCGTTTCCGGCCGCGGCCGTGAGAAGCGACCGGGCGCGGTCGCCGCCGCTCAGTGGCAGAGGGCGAATTTGTAGGGCTGGTCGATCGGCTTGGCCTGCGCGTAGGTGGCGAGCTGCGCGGGCGAGTTCAGCGACAGCACGTCGGTGAAGCGGCCGACGTTCTGCTCGCAGAACGTCACCCCTTCCTGCGTGCCGATCTCGCTCTGCGCGTTGGCCAGCGCCGTGATGTAGCTGTCATGCTCGGACTGCGCGGAGTTGCCGTAGTTGCGTCGGAAATAGGCGGCGAGCGTCTTGGCGTCTGCGGCAAGCGTCGGCTGATAGCGACGGATGAAGGCGTTGTACTTGGAGCTCGCGTCGCACGAGAGGGCGGTGACCATCAGCCGGCTCTTGAGCCCCTCCACGTCTATCGCGGCGAGTTCCGGCGGCTTGGCGCAGTAGGGGGCCGGCGGCGCGTCGATATGGCCGACCGGCAGCGCGGCCTGGGCGACCGGCGCATGGGCCTTGTTGGCGCAGCCGAACAGCAGCAGCACACCGGCGGTGAGCGGAAGGAGGGTGGTCAGGCGCATAGCGGACTCCGGGACAGGCAACGCGGGAAGCGCTGGCGGGTGGCGGTCACGCGGCGGGATCGGTCGGATCCGGGGCCGGTTGTACGGCGGGGTAGCGGAGGCGCCGGTGGGCGCGCAACCGCTCCGTTTGCGGGGGGGCCTGGCTGGCGAGGCGCTTGCATGGCGCGCGTGAGGACGAAGGCGGCAGGTGCACGGCGAGTGCCTCTGCTATGCTGGGCGAAACCGGAACAGAGGGAGGCTCGATGGCGAAACGAACAGCGACGCGACCCGGTGCCGGGACGGCGGCCGAGGCGGCGCTGTTCGCGGACTACGATCCCGGCCCCTATTTCTGCGAGCTGACGGCGGCACGCGCGGGCGATGGCGGGGCGACGGCCACGGTGCGCGCGCGGCTCGCGGCCATCGGGCTCGAGGCGCTGCGCGCGCGGGCGGCGGTGGCGGAGGGCGAGCTGATCGACCTCGGCGTGACGTTCACCGTCTATTCCGACGCCACCGCGATCGACCGCATTCTGCCCTTCGACTGCATCCCGCGCATCATCACCGCGGCCGAGTGGGACCATATCGAGCGCGGCGTGAAGCAGCGCGTGGCGGCGCTGAACCTGTTCCTGCACGACATCTACCATGGCGGGAAAATCCTCGCCGATGGCGTGCTGCCGCGCGAGCTCGTGCTGGGCAATGCCAATTACCGGCCGGAGATGGAGCATTTTCCCGTCAGGTTCGGAACCTATGTGCATATCTGCGGAACCGACATCGTGCGCGGGCGCGATGGCGATTTCATGGTGCTGGAGGACAACGCGCGCACGCCCTCCGGCGTTTCCTACGTGGTCGAAAACCGGCATCTGATGAGCCGCAGCTTCCCCGACCTGATGGCGGGGATGAACCTGCGCCCGGTCGACGATTACGGGCGACGGCTGCACGCGGCGATGGCGGAGATCGCGCCCGAGGGGGTAGACGACCCGGAGGTCGTGCTGCTGTCGCCCGGGATCTACAACTCCGCCTATTTCGAGCACGTGTTCCTGGCGCGCGAGATGGGCGTGCCGCTGGTGGAAGGGGCGGACCTCGTCGTCGAGCGCGACCATGTGTGGATGCGCACGACCGCCGGCCTGCGCGCGGTGCACACGATCTACCGGCGCATCGGCGACGACTTTCTCGACCCGACCGTGTTCCGTCCGGAGAGCCTGCTTGGCGTGCCGGGGCTGATCGGCGCCTGGCGCGCTGGCCGCGTGACGCTGGCGAACGCCGTCGGCACGGGCGTTGCGGACGACAAGGCGGTCTATGCCTACATGCCGCGCATCATCCGCTACTACCTCGGCGAGGACGCGATCCTCGCCAACGTGCCGACCTATATCTGCCGCGAGAAGCCGGGGCTGGACTACACGCTGGCGCATCTCGCGGAGCTGGTGGTCAAGCCCGTGGGCGAGAGTGGCGGGTACGGCATCACCATCGGGCCACGGGCGAGCCGGGCGGAACTGGAGACGGCGCGCGCGGCGCTGCTCGCGGACCCGGCGAACTGGATCAGTCAGCCCGTGATCGACCTCTCGGTGGCGCCGACGCTGACGGAGTACGGGATCCGGCCTCGGCATCTCGACCTGCGGCCCTTCGCGGTGACGGGGCGAGAGACCTGGGTGCTGGCCGGCGGGTTGTCGCGCGTGGCAATGAGGGAGGGGTCGCTGATCGTGAACTCCTCGCAGGGTGGCGGGTCCAAGGATACGTGGGTGCTGGCCGACGAGGTCCTGGCTGAGGGCCCCGGCTGATGGCGCGCGAACCGGTGATGCTGGCGCGCTACGCCGAGGGGCTGTTCTGGATGGCGCGCTATCTCGAGCGGGTCGAGAACCTGGCGCGGCTGATCGACGTCACGCAGGGGTTCGAGAGCCCGGGACGCGAGGCGGAAAGCTGGCACGCGCTGGTGCGGATCAACGCCGACGAGGAGGATTTCGCGCGGCGCGGGCACACGCCGGGGGCGGATGCGGTGAAATCCTTCTACCTGGCGGATGCGGCGAACCCGACCTCCATCCCGGCCTCGCTGGAGGCGGCGCGCTATAACGCGCGCACGCTGCGGCCGCTGATCTCGACCGAGATGTGGCGGCAGCTCAACATGTTCCATCGCGCGATGTCGGCGATCGCGCCCGAGGAGATGCAGGGCGACAGGCTGTCGCGGCTGTGCACGCGCATCAAGGAAGGTGTGCAGACCCATACCGGCATCACCGAGGGAACGTTCTTCCGCGATCAGGGTTGGCTGTTCTACCGGCTCGGGCGGCTGATCGAACGCGCCGATCAAACGACGCGGCTGCTCGACATCCGCTACCACCTGCTGACGGCGCCGAGCGGGGGCGAGGAGCAGCGCGTGGCGGAGCTGGCGCGGTGGGGCGGCGTGCTGCGCGCGGCGGCGGGCTACCATGCGTTCCGGCGCATCGCGCGGCCGGGGTTCACGCCGGCGGACGTGGTGGCGTTCCTGCTGGTCGACCACGGATTTCCGCGCAGCGTCGGGCTGTGCGTGAGCGAGATGGAGGCGGTGCTCGGCGAGTTGCGCGCGCGCTGGGGCCTGCGCGGCACGGTCCGCTCGCTGGAACTGGTGGAGGATCTGCGCGCGGCGCTGATGGGGCGGGCGGTTGCGCGCATCATCGAAGGCGGGCTGCACGAGTTCCTCGACGCGGTGCAGAAGGATCTGATCGCGCTGGGGGCGGAAATCGGGACGGCATTCTTCCGCGACTGGCGACCGAACGCCGCAGCGTAGACGGTCCCTGGATTGGCTCCGGGCTCCGACTGGCGCAGAATGGCGCGGACGCAAGCAGACGGAGGAGCGTTATGTCCGCTCACGCATATCCTGAGGTTTCGCTTTTCATCGATGGCGCCTGGACCAAGGCGGCCAGCGGCAAGCACCTGACGGTGCTGAACCCCGCCCCGAGCGAGCCGCTCGGCACCGTGGCGCACGCCGAGCGCGCCGATCTCGACCGCGCGCTGGAGGCGGCGCAGAAGGGCTTCGAGGCGTGGCGCAAGGTTTCCGCGTTCGAGCGCGGCAAAGTGCTGAAGCGCGCCTCGGCGCTGATGCGCGAGCGAGCCGATGCCATCGCGCCGCTGATGACGATGGAGCAGGGCAAGCCGCTGGCCGAGGCCAAGGGCGAGCTGCTGGTCGGCGC
>DAHUXX010000079.1 GCA_027306955.1 Acetobacteraceae bacterium
CACCTTATAGTTTTTGTCTTTCCTTTTCAGATGCTTAAGGGCTGCATCCGTCAACATTTCGCACGCCTCCGCTAAAAAAGACCGTCAGGCCATTTTCCAGCATCCTCGTGACAGAAATCCCTTTTCCTTCAGCATATTAGATCTGAAAAAAGACCGTCAGAGGGCGCTCTAACCCTGACGGTATCGAGCCAACTCGAATTGTGCAACGGAAAAGGAGACCGTCAGACAGTCCGTCAGATACCGTCTCTGCCGGCCGATAGTCCCCGAAGGATGCCGGATGAGTTATTGTGATTTATCAGTGGCTTGCGTAGGTTTACGGGATACTGTGGGATACCCTGGGATGGGCCAAAATCATTCCCACTCGATGGTCCCCGGCGGCTTGCTGGTGAGGTCGTAGGTGACGCGGCTGATGCCGCGGACCTCGTTGACAATGCGGCCGGCGACGCGCCCGAGGAAGGCGATGTCGAACGGATAGACGTCCGCCGTCATGCCGTCGGTGCTGGTGACGGCGCGCAGGGCACACACCTGGTCGTAGGTGCGCCCGTCGCCCATCACACCGACGCTGCGCACCGGCAGGAGCACGGTGAGGGCCTGCCAGATCCGGTCGTAGAGGCCGGCAGCGCGGATCTCCTCGATGAAGATTGAATCCGCCCGGCGCAGCAGGTCGCAGGAGGCGCGCGTGACGTCGCCGAGGATGCGGATGGCAAGGCCGGGGCCGGGGAACGGATGCCGCCCCACGATGTCCGCCGGCATGCCGAGCTCGCGGCCCAGCGCGCGCACCTCGTCCTTGAACAGCTCGCGCAGCGGCTCGACCAGCTGCATGCGCATCCGCTCCGGCAGGCCGCCCACGTTGTGGTGCGACTTGATGGTGACGGAGGGCCCGCCGGTGAAGCTCACGCTCTCGATCACGTCGGGATAGAGCGTGCCCTGGGCGAGGAAATCGGCGCCGCCCAGCTTGTGCGCCTCCTCGTCGAACACCTCGATGAACAGGCGGCCGATGGTCTTGCGCTTGACCTCGGGGTCGGTGACGCCAGCCAGCGCGCCGAGAAACAGATCGGAGGCGTCGCGGTGCACGAGGCGGATGTTGAAACGTTCGCGGAACGTGCTCACCACCTGCTCCGCCTCGCCGGCGCGCAGCAGGCCGTGGTCGACGAAGATGCAGGTGAGCTGGTCGCCGATCGCCTCGTGGATCAGGACCGCCGCGACGGCGGAATCGACGCCGCCGGAGAGGCCGCAGATCACCCTGCCCTGCCCCACCTGCGCCCTGATCCTGGCGATCTCCGCGGCACGGAACGCGGCCATGGTCCAGGAACCGCGGCAGCCGGCGATGCGATGGGTGAAGTTGCGCAGCAGTGCCGCGCCCTCCGGCGTGTGCACCACCTCGGGGTGGAACATGGTGCCGTAATAGCGCCGCTGCTCGTTGGCGCAGACGGCGAACGGCGCCGCCTCGCTCGCCGCCGCCACGCGGAAGCCGGGCGGCAGGTGCGTCACGCGGTCGCCGTGGCTCATCCACACCGTCGCGCGGCCGCCCTTCGCCCAGACGCCCTCGAACAGCGGCGAATCCTCGAGGATCTCGATCTCGGCACGGCCGAACTCGCGGTGCTCGGAGCGCTCCACCACGCCGCCCAGCTGGTTGCACATCGTCTGCTGGCCGTAGCAGATGCCGAGCACCGGCACGCCCGAGGCGAACACCGCCTCCGGCGCGCGCGGCGAGCCGGGTTCCGTGACGCTCGCGGGGCCGCCGGAGAGGATGATGCCGCGCGGGGCGAAGGCCCGGATGCGCTCGGAATCGGCGTTGAACGGCCAGATCTCGCAGTAGACGCCGGACTCGCGCACGCGCCGCGCGATGAGCTGCGTCACCTGGCTGCCGAAATCGAGGATGAGGATCTTGTCCGCCTCGCCGCCGCCGATCGAGGCGTCCGGCGTGGCAAGGGAATCCGGAGTGGAATGGTCTGCCATGGCGGTATCCAGCACAGCGCGCGGCGGGGTTCAAGCGTCCGCGGCGGGGGCGACCAGCAGCGAGATCGGCGACCAGACGAAGGCGGTCTGCGGCACCGCGACGCCGGCGACATGCACCACGCCCTCCGCCGCCTGCCTGCCGCCGAGCCGGGCGTAGAACCAGCGGCTGGGGTTGTCGCGCAGCACCCAGAGGAAGGCGTCGCGGCAGCCGGCGGCGGCGAGCGCGGTACCCGAGGCGCCCATCAGGGCGCGGCCGAGCCCGCGGTCGCGCCAGTCGTCGAGCACGTAGAGCGTCTCGATCTCGCCCTCGGCGATACGGGTGCCACGCGCGGGACCGGCGGTGGCGAAGCCCACGACGCGCCCATCCCCGATGGCGACATGGACGATGACGCCCATGCGGATCGCAGCCGCGTAGTGGCGCGCCTGGCGGACGACGGAAAGCCGCGCGAGGTAGGCTTCCGGCAGGATCCCCGGATAGGTGCTGCGCCAGGCCGCGACATGCACCGCGCGGATGGCGGCCGCATCCGCGGGCCCGGCGCGGCGGACGGTCATGCGGCGCGCTCCAGCACCGCGGCGAAGAACCCGTCCATGCCGTGGCGGCGCGGGGTGGTGGCGAGATAGGCCGTGTCGGAAAGATTGGGAGAGGTCGGCGCGCCCGGCCAGGCCTCGCCGGCCGGCACCACGCGGAATCCTGGCTCCGCCGCAAGAAACCGCTCCACCTGCCCTGCCCCTTCCTCCACCAGCACCGAGCAGACAGCATAGACCAGCCGCCCGCCCGGGCGCACCAGCCGTGCCGCGGCGGCGAGGATGGCGCCCTGCTTGGCGACAAGTTGCAAAAGGTCGGTCTCGGCGAGGCGCAGGCGTGCATCGGGGTTGCGCCGCCAGGTGCCGGTGCCGGTGCACGGCGCGTCCACCAGCACGCGGTCGAAGCTGCCGGCGCGGCGCTTGGCCCATTTGTCGCCGGTTTCCATCAGGTGCCGCTCGACGTTGTGCACGCCGGCGCGGCGCAGGCGGCGCACCGCGCCCTCGAGCCGCGGGGCAGAGACGTCGGCGGCAACGACATGGCCCTTGTTCGCCATCGTCATCGCCAGCGCCAGCGTCTTGCCGCCCGCGCCGGCGCAGTAGTCGAGCACGCGCATGCCGGGTGCCGCGCCCGCGAGCAGGGCCACGAGCTGGCTGCCCTCGTCCTGGATTTCTATCCATCCGTCGCGGAACGCCTTGCCGGTGACGACGGGCTTGCGGCCCGCCACGCGCAGGCCCCAGGGCGAATGCGGCGTCGGCACCGCCTCGATCCCCTCGGCGGCGAGGGCCGCGCGCGCGGTTTCGCGATCGACCTTGAGGAGGTTCACGCGCAGGTCGAGCGGCGCCTCGGCGAGCAGGGCGGCGAGTTCCGCTTCCGTGTCGTTACCGAAACGTTCACGCAGGCGCGGCAGGATCCAGGCGGGAACCTCGAGACGCACGTCGTCCGGCATGCGCGGATGCAGGCGGTCCGCACCCTCGAGTGGGCGCAGCACGGCGCGCTCCGTGTCGGCGAGCGGACGGGGAGAATGCGGGCCGCCGTTGTAGAGCGCGTCGAGGCGGGCGAGCGGCGTTCCCTCGAGCAGCAACGCGGCGGCGACGAGAAGGCGCGCATCGTCGCTGCGCAGGCGCCAGGTGAGCTTGCGCCAGTCGCGGATGACGTTCCAGGCACGGGCCGAGATCTCGCGCCGGTCGCCGCCGCCGATGAAGCGGCGGTCGCGGAACCAGGCATTGGCAACCGCGTCCGCCGGCTTCTCCCAGGTGCTGACCGCCGCGAGAAGGTCGATCGCGCCCTGGACGCGGGCGCCCGGGGTCACGGAAACCGCGTCATGAGCGGGGGATCACCCTTCGTGGCGGTAGTTCGGCGCCTCGCGCGTGATCGCCACGTCGTGCACGTGGCTCTCGCGCAGGCCGGCACCGGTGATGCGGCGGAAGCGCGCCTTGTCGTGCAGCTCCGCGATGGTGTGCGCGCCGGTGTAGCCCATGCCGGCGCGCAGGCCGCCGACGAGCTGGTGGATCACCGCCGAGGCCGGGCCCTTGTAGGCGACGCGGCCCTCGATCCCTTCCGGCACCAGCTTCAGCGCGTCCTTCACGTCCTGCTGGAAGTAACGGTCCGCCGAGCCGCGCGCCATGGCGCCCAGGCTGCCCATGCCGCGATACGATTTGTAGGAGCGGCCCTGGTAGAGGAACACCTCGCCCGGCGCCTCGTCGGTGCCGGCGAGCAGGCTGCCGACCATGACGCAGTCCGCCCCGGCGCCGATCGCCTTCACGATATCGCCGGAGTTGCGGATGCCGCCGTCCGCGATCGAGGGGATGTCGTGGTCGCGGCAGGCGGCGGCGGTCTCGGCGACGGCGGTGAACTGCGGCACGCCGACGCCGGCGACGATGCGCGTGGTGCAGATGCTGCCGGGGCCGATGCCGATCTTCACCGCGTCGGCGCCGGCGGCGATGAGCGCCTCGGCACCTTCCGGCGTCGCCACATTGCCGGCGATGACCTGGACGTTGTTGGAGAGCTGCTTGATGCGCTCGACGGCGCGCAGCACGCCCGCGGAATGACCGTGCGCGGTGTCAACCACGATGACATCGACCTCGGCGGCGATCAGCGCCTGGGTGCGGCGGAAGCCGTCCTCGCCGACGCCGGTCGCGGCGGCGACGCGCAGCCGGCCGAGCTCGTCCTTGTTGGCGAGCGGGTGCATCTCCGCCTTGTCCATGTCCTTCACGGTGATGAGGCCGGTGCAGCGGTAACTCTCGTCCACCACCAGCAGCTTTTCGATGCGGTGGCGGTGCAGCAGCCGGCGCGCCTCCTCGCGGTCCACGTCGGCGGGGACGGTGACCAGGTTCTCGCGCGTCATCAGCTCGTAGACCTTGAGCGCGGGGTCGGTGGCGAAGCGCACGTCGCGATGGGTCAGGATGCCGACGAGGCGGCCGGAACCGCGCTCTACCACCGGCACGCCGCTGATACGGTGGGCGGCCATCAGCGTCTGCGCCTCCGCCAGCGACTGGTCGGGGTAGATGGTGAGCGGGTTCACCACCATGCCGGACTCGAACTTCTTCACCCGGCGCACCTGGTCGGCCTGATCCTCGGGTTCGAGGTTCTTGTGGATGACGCCGATGCCGCCGTGCTGGGCGAGCGCGATCGCCATCGCCGATTCCGTTACCGTGTCCATCGCCGAGGAGAGCAGCGGGATGGTGAGCGGGATGCGCCGCGTCAGCCGGCTCGCGGTGTTGGTCTCGGTCGGCAGGACCTGGGAATAGCTGGGGACGAGCAGCACGTCGTCGAAAGCGTAGGCCTCCTCGACCTGCACGCGCATGCCCGCGCGCGAACCGCTTTCCGGAACCGAATTGTCCTGGGGAGCCATGGCGCGACCTTTCCGCAACCTTGGCGGCCCCACTTAGGGTGACGGCGGTGCCGATGCAAGCGACGGTTGCGAGAAACCGGCCGGCCTTCGCGCAGTCCTGCTCCGCGTGAGGCCGGCTCCCGGCGGAACCCTATTCCGGGCGAAACCCTTGGGCGACGACGTACAGCTCCGCACTCTCCTTGCGGCTCGCCGGCGGCTTGGCGTGCCGCACCGTGCCGAAGCGACGTTTGAGGATGGCGAGCAGCACGCCCTCGGCGCCGCCCTGGAACACCTTGCAGACGAAGGCGCCGCCGGGCGCCAGCACCTCGATGGCGAAGGCCGCCGCGTTCTCGGCCAGCGCCACGATGCGCAGGTGGTCGGTGGCGTTGTGGCCGGTGGCGTTGGGCGCCATGTCCGACAGCACGAGGTCGGCCTTGCCCCCGATCAGTTCGGTGAGGCGGGCGGGCATCGCGGGGTCGTCCATGTCGCCCTGGACGAACACGGCGCCGGCGAGCGGCTCGATGGGCAGCAGATCGAGGCCGACGACATGGGCGCCGGCGCGCACGCAGACCTGCGACCAGCCGCCGGGGGCGGCGCCGAGGTCGAGCACGCGCTGGCCGCGGCGCAGCAGGTGGAAGCGCTCGTCGAGCTCCAGCAGCTTGAACGCGGCGCGGGAGCGCCAGCCCGCCTGCTTCGCCGCCGCGACATAGGGGTCGTTGAGCTGGCGGGCGAGCCAGCGGGTGCTGGCGGCGCTGCGCTTGCCGGCGGTGCGGACGGTGACGGCGAGGCCGCGGCCGCCGCCGCGCGGCGATTTGGGTGGTTTGGCCATGTCAGCGAAGAGCCATGTCAGCGGTGCCGGGTCTCGCGGATCATGCGCATCAACAGGCCCTCGCGCAGGCCGCGGTCGGCGACGACCAGTTCCTCCGCCGGCCAGACGCCGCGGATGGCGGCGAAGGCGGCACAGCCGGGCAGCACGAACTCGGCACGGTCCGGCCCGATGCACGGGTGCTGCGCGAGCCCCGTGCGGCCGAGCGTTCGTATCTCGGCCAGCGCCCGGTCCACCTGGTCCGCCCTCAGCACCGCCCCGTCCACGGCGCGGCGGGAATAGCGCGTGAGGCCGAGGGCGAGGGCCGCGAGCGTGGTGACGGTGCCGGAGGTGCCGAGCAGGCGCACGCCGCCCTGGCGGATCTCCTGGCCGATGCGGTGCACCTCCTCGAACGGGCGCAGGCGGGAGACGACGGTCTCGACCATCGCGCCGAACCCCTCCGCGGTGGCGGCGGCGTCGCCGAAATGCTCGGCGAGCGAGACCACGCCCCAGGGCAGCGACAGCGTGCCGAGGAAGGCCGGCCGGTCGGCGCCGAGACGGACCCAGGCGAGTTCCGTCGAGCCGCCGCCGATGTCGAACAGCAGCACCCGCCGCGCGCCCCCGCGCAGCAGCGGCGCGCAGCTTTCCACCGCGAGCTCGGCCTCCTCGCGCGGGGAGATGATGCGGAAGGCAAGCCCCGTCTCGTCGCGCACGCGGGCGATGAAGGCGGGGCCGTTTTCGGCCTGGCGGCAGGCCTCGGTGGCGATGGCGCGCACCGCGCGCGGCCGGCGGCGGGCGACGCGCTCGGCGCAGGCGCGCAGCGCGTCGAGCGCGCGGTCCATGGCGCCGTCCGAGAGACGGCCGGTGGCGGCCAGCCCCTCGCCGAGGCGCACGGTGCGCGAGAACGATTCGATGATGCGGAACCCACCACGGGAGGCGGCGCCGACGAGCAGGCGGCAGTTGTTGGTACCGAGATCGAGCGCCGCGAAGGCTTCCGCCTCGTGCGCCATCCCCCGGGCGGCGGGAGCGTGCATAAGCTATTCTCGGGCGCGGCGCGGCCCCAGGGCAAGCGTGCCTGCGCAAGCACACATGCAAATGGGGTGCGCGGAGCTGATCTGCTAGCGCGGCGCTGGGCTCGCCGGCTGCATGCCGTGGCGTCGCTTGGCCTGCGCCGCCGCGGGTGCCGCGAGGAAGGCGACGACGCGGCGCGCGGCCTCCTTGCTCCGTGCGGCGCGCGCGACCCCCGCAGTGAAGACGGTGTCCGCGGCGATCGGGGCGGGCAACGGACCCACGATCGCCACGCCGGGCAGGTTCATCAGCTCGCTGCGTTGCTGCAGGGCGAGATCGACCTTGCCTTCCTGCAGCAGGCGCCCGACCGGCACGCCGGGCGGGGCCTGCACCAGGCGCTCGCCGAGGCGTTCGCGGATGCCCCATTGCTCGACCAGGTGCCGCACGTGCTCGCCGCTCGGGCCGGTGGAATAGCCGGTGCGGGGTGCCGCGAGCACCGCCGCCCTCACCGCTGCCTCCGAGGAAAGATCCGGGAATGGCACGCCCTCGCGCACCGCGACGACCATGCTGGAGACGGCGATGTCGGCGAGGCTGCCGGGCTCGATGTGCCCCTCCGACTCGAGGGCCCGCATGACCTTGGACGCCAGCACGACGACGTCCGCTGCCTCTCCCTCGCGTACCCGCCGGGCCGCGTCCACGCCGCCGGTGCTCTCCACCGTCACGCTGTCGTCGCAGGCGGCGGCGAGCTCGGCGAGAACGCCGCGCGTGGCCATGGAGGACAGGATGGTGACGTGTGTTTCGTTCACGGCATGGCTCCCTCGCGCGCCCGGTCTCGGCGTTGTGCTGGCGCCGGATCGCGCGGTGCCGGCGGCGCGGGGTATTGGAGCAACGGCGCGCCGCCGGGCAAGGGGCCGGGCGGCGGGGCTTGGGTTGCCCTCGCGGTCCATGGCGTGATATCGGCCTGCGCCGCCGGCGGCTCGCGGGCGCGGCGCTCCGTTGGGGGATAGTTTAGCGGTAGAACTCCCGGCTCTGACCCGGGCAGCCTTGGTTCGAATCCAGGTCCCCCAGCCAAATCCCGCTTTTCGAATGGTCCTCCGTGGCTTACCCGGTCTCCGACCTACCGCATGACAGCCGCCGTGCCGCCATGAGCCCGCACTTCACCGTCTCCCTGCACGACGAGCTCCCATCCACGAGCGACACCGCCAAGGCGCTCGCCGCGGCGGGGGCGCCGCACGGGACCACGATCTGCGCGCGGCGGCAGACCGCGGGGCGCGGGCGGCTCGGCCGGCACTGGGTGAGCCCGCCGGGCAACCTGCACGTCTCGTTCGTGCTCCGTTACGATATCGCGCCCGCCCGCCAGGCCGAGCTCGGCTTCGCCGCGGCGCTGGCCGCCGCCGATCTCGTCGACCGCCATCTGCGGAGGGGTGTTCGCGCGCGGCTGAAATGGCCCAACGACGTGCTGGTCGAGGACGCCAAGATCGCCGGCATCCTGCTCGAGGCGGATGCCGCGCCGGTGGCGCCATGGCTCGTGCTCGGCATCGGCGTCAACCTGCGGCACGCGCCACCGGACCTGCCCTACGCGGCGACCAGCCTCGCTGGCCTGGGTGCCGCGCCGCCGGAACCGGAGGCGGCGCTCGATCAGCTTGCGGCCGCACTCGGCACCTGGCTCGTGGCGTGGGAGAGCGCGGGCTTCGCGCCGCTGCGCACGGCCTGGCTGCGGCGCGGCCCGGCGCCGGGAACGCCGCTTCGTGTCACCACCGGGGCGGTGACGCGCCAGGGCGAGTTCCTCGATCTTGCGGCGGACGGTTCGCTGGTGCTGTGGACCCCGGACGGCGCGCTGCGCGTCACCAGCGGCCTGCTCGCATAGCGTCGGCGCTCGCGCAACGGCGCGCGAAACCGGCTTTGCGGCAGCGCGCCGGTGCCGGTATGGTGCCCAGGCAGGAGGGGCGGAATGTCGGCTGGCGGGGCTGGTGGCGAGCGGACGATGCTGACCATGACCACGCCGTTGGGCAGCGACAAGCTGCAGCCGGTGCGGCTGCACGCGACCGAGGGGATCAGCGAACTCTTCGCCTTCGAGGTCGAAATGGTTTCCCAGGACG
>DAHUXX010000119.1 GCA_027306955.1 Acetobacteraceae bacterium
ATCGCAACGGGCAGCGAGATCGCGGACAATTTCCTGCGCCACGAGAAGGCGTGATGGCGCGCATCCTGGTCGTCAACCCCAACAGCTCCGAGGGCGTGACCGCCGCAATCGACACCTCGATCGCACCCCTGCGCCTGCCCGGCGGACCGGCGATCGAAACGCGCACACTGGCAGAAGGCCCGCCCAGCATCAGCAGCCAGCGCGACGCGGAGAGGGTCGTGATGCCGCTCGTGCGCCTGGTCGAGCGCGACGGCGCCGACGCGTTCGTGCTCGCCTGTTTCTCCGACCCCGGGCTTCACGCTGTCCGCGAGGCCGCCGGCGGTCGCCCGGTGATGGGCATTGCCGAATGGGGCCTGCTGCGGTCGCTCACGCTCGGCGAACGTTTCGGTATCATCGCGCTTTCCCGCGCCTCGATCCGCCGCCAGCAGCGGATGGTGCGCGCGATGGGGCTCCACGCCCGATACGCCGGCAGCCGCGCCGTGGAGGCAACCGCCGCGGAGACCACGGGCGAGGTCATGCGCAACCGCCTCGTGGAAGCCGGGCGCATCCTGATCGAGCGCGACGACGCCGATGTCGTGGTGCTGGGCTGCGCCGGCATGGCCGCGCATCGCGCGCCTCTGGCGGCAGCCCTGGGCGTCCCCGTCGTCGAGCCAGTACAGCAGGCCGTGTCCGCGGCCCTCGGCACGCTTCTCCTCACAGGAAACCAGACGGACAAAAGCCCTTTGGTTCGTTCTTGCAAGAAAGACCGCGCTTCATGACCACGGCTCTATTCGCCAGCTACCTCCTCTCGCACGAGGATGGGAAGCAGACCGTCCTGCGCGACCGCTGGGTGCTGATCGAGGGCAAGCGGATCGCAGCCATCACCTCATCGCGTCCCTCCGCAGCGACGGTCCTGGACCAACCCGGACGTTTCGTCCTGCCGGGCCTGATGAACCTGCACAACCACGCCTACAGCGAGGCGATCGCACGATCGCTCACGGAGGACGGCAACGCTCGCAAGCGGAACCGCAGCATCGTCTATACGGTGCTGATGCCGCTGTCGCGCCGTGGCATTGAGATCCTTTCGTATGATGAACGGCTGGCGATAGCCAGGCTTGGCATTCTCCAGCTGCTGCGGGGCGGTATCACGAGCGTCATGGACCTGTTTCGCAACGGCATCCCCGAGATGTTCGAGGCGGCGACGGAGATGGGCATCCGCTTCTGGGGCGCGCCATACGTGTTCTCCACCGCCGACGCCGAGATCCAGCCTGACGGCACGATGCGCTATGCCGGCGACGACGGCGCCGCCGACCTCGCGGCGTGGAGGGCGCTGCATGCGCGCTGGGAAGGCGCGGCGGACGGGCGCATCCGCACCGCGATGGCGCCGCACGCGACCGACACCTGCGGCCCGGATCTGTTGCGGGAAGCAGCGGCCCTGGCCCGCGAGCATCGTGTGCCGCTCACCACCCACATGGCGCAGAGTCCGGACGAACTGGCCACCATCGCCACGCGCCATGCCGGGCGGACGCCCGCGGAATATCTCGACTGGCTTGGCCTGCTGGCGCCGGATCTGCTGGCCGCGCACTGCATCGGCTCGACGGATGCCGATCTGGGTCTGATGGCCGCGCGGGGTGCCTACGTGCTGAACTGCCCGCGGGTTTTCGCCCGTGCCGGCACCGTCGCCGCCTTCGGCCGTTTCGCAGCCCACGGCGTGCACACCCTGGTCGGCACCGACGGCTACAACGCGGACATGCTGGGCGAGCTGCACGCGGCCTCGACGATCTCCAAGATCGCGCTCGGCAAGCCGGAGGTCGCAACCGCGCCGGAACTGCTCGACGCCGTGACCGCGCAGGCCGCCGCGGCCATCCGTCGTCCCGATCTCGGAACGATCGAGCCGGGCGCGACGGCGGACCTCACGGTTGTCGACATGACCCACCCCCAGTTGCAGCCGCTCGCCGATCCCCGCCGCGGCCTCATCGCGCTCGCCAACCGTGCCGACATCGCGGACGTCTTCGTGGACGGCGCGCACCTCGTCGCCGCCGGCCGCTACACGAAGGGCGACGAAGCGGCGATCGCGGCTGCGGGCGTCGCCGCTGTCGCGCGCATCTGGGCACTGCCCGAAGCTCGCGCCGCCTTCGAGGGCTGATGGAGCTTCCGGTCGAAACGGTATTTCCGGCGCTGCTGGCGGTGCTGCGCGCGCACAACGCGGCCCTGCTCGTCGCCCCGCCTGGCGCCGGCAAGACCACCCGCGTGCCCCCCGCCCTGCTGGGCGAGGATTGGGTCAGCGGCGGGCGCATCGTGATGCTGGAGCCCCGGCGGCTCGCCGCCCGCGCCGCCGCGACCCGCATCGCCGAGGAACGCGGCGAGGCGCCGGGCGGGCTGATCGGGTTTCGCACCCGGATCGAATCCGCTGTCGGCCCCGCCACGCGCATCGAGGTGCTGACCGAGGGGCTGCTGGTGCGCCGCCTGCTCGCCGACCCCGGGCTTGACGGCGTGTCGCTCGTCATCCTCGACGAGGTACACGAGCGCAGCGTGGAGGCGGACCTCGCCATGGCGCTGTGCCGTGAGGTGCAAGTGCTGCGCCCTGAACTGCGCCTGCTCGCCATGTCCGCGACCCCGGAGACCGAACGTTTGGCCGCCCTGCTCGCGGGCCCGGTCATCACGGCTGAGGGCCGCGCGTTTCCCACCGAGATCCGCCATGCCAGGCGCGATCTCGCCCATCCCCGCGACCTGCCGCAGGAGACCGCCCGCGCGGCGCGCGATGCGCTGCGCAACGAGACCGGCGATATCCTCGTCTTCCTGCCAGGTATGGTGGAAATTCGCCGCGCGGCGGAAGCGCTTGGTGAATGCGGCGCCGACGTGCTGACGCTGCACGGCGAACTTCCGCCCTCGACCCAGCTCGCCGCCCTCACGCCGGGCACACGCCGGCGCGTGGTGCTCGCCACCTCCATTGCCGAGACATCACTCACCATTCCCGGCGTGCGCATCGTGATCGATGGCGGATTCCGCCGCGCGCCGGTGTTCGACCCCGGTTCCGGCCTCACGCGTCTCACGACGCGGCGGATCAGCCGCGCCGCCGCCACCCAGCGCGCCGGCCGCGCCGGACGGGAGGGGCCGGGCATCGCCATCCGGCTGTGGACGGCAGCACTGCATCGCGGCCTGCCGGCGGCGGACCGACCCGAGATTCTCGCCGCTGACCTGGCATCGCTCTGCCTCACCTGCGCCGCCTGGGGCGCCGCGCCGGAATCGCTGCCGTTCCCGGACGCGCCGCCCGCCGCCGCGCTCGCCACCGCAGCCGAACTGCTGCGCGGGCTCGGCGCACTGAGCGAAGCGGGCCGCATCACCGAGGCGGGGCGGCGCATGGCCGAGCTCGGCGCCCATCCCCGGCTCGCCGCGATGATGCTGGCCGCCCGCACACAAGGGGAGGCGGCACTCGCCGCCGACATCGCCGCACTGCTGGAGGAGCGCGATCCGCTGCGCGAGGCCACGAGCGCCGATATCGCCCTGCGGCTCGAGGCGCTCGCCCACGACCGTCGGCTGGGCGCCATCCGCCGCACCGCCGACATGTACCGCAGACGGCTGCGGACCCGGGCCCCGGCCCAGGGCGACCCCGGCCGCCTCATCGCCGCCGCCTTCCCGGACCGCATCGCCCAGCGCCGGGAGCCCGGCAGCTTCCGCCTCGCCGGCGGCGGCGGAGCCTCGCTCCCCCTCACCGATCCGCTCGCCCGCGTCCCATTCCTCGCCGTCGCTGCGGTCCAGGCCTCGCGCGGCACGGCGATCCGCCTTGCCGCGGTGCTTGACCCCACAGACCTGCCGGAACCGGTCGCGGCCAGGGTTACGGTCGCCGAGGAAGCCGGGTTCGACCCGGTGAAAGGTGCGGTGATCGCGCGCCGTCGCCGCCGGCTCGGCGCGCTGATCCTGGAGGATCGCAGCATCGCCGTCGACCCGGAGGCGACGGCGCGGGCACTCGCGGAGGCGGTCTCGCTGCCCTCGCTGCCCTGGACGGAAGCGGCGCGCCAAGTCCAGGCCCGGGTGGCGCTGGCCGCCCGGCTGTTCCCCGACCAAGGCTGGCCGAACCTCTCGGACGCGGCACTGGCTGCCGACCGCGCCTGGCTCGCCCGCGCGCTCCATGGCCGCACCCGCCTCGCCGACGCCGAGAAGCTCGATCTCGCCGCCCTGCTCGCCGACCTGTTGGGCCACCGGCTGCGGCATCGGCTCGACACCCTGCTGCCGGTCGAGATTCCGCTTCCGGGCGGGCGGGCGCGCGTGGACTACACCGAGCCAGAGCCGCTCGCTGCCGCCCGCGCGCAGGCCTTCTACGGGCTCACGGAAACGCCGCGCCTCGCCGAGGGGCGCCTGGTGCCGCGGCTGGCGCTCCTCTCGCCGGCCGGGCGGCCCATCGCGGTGACCACCGACCTCGCGGGGTTCTGGCGCGGCGCCTGGCGGGAGGCGCGGGCCCAGATGCGCGGCCGCTACCCCCGCCATGCCTGGCCGGAGGACCCGTCCACGGGCTGACGTCGAATTAAGTCATGGGTGAGTCGTATCGTGTCCGGCGCGGTTGTAGGTGCTGGCGCGAAACGCCACGTTTCGGCCAGAATCGCCTGTGGACCGGATCTCGATGATTGCTGCCGCCCTTTCCCGCCGCGCCGCCCTCGCGGGCGCGTTGGCGCTGACCACCGCCCTGCCGCTGCTGGGCTGCGCGCCGGCGCGCGCAGATGGCCCAGTGGCGGGTGGGTCGGTCGCGGACCGGGCGGTCGCGCGCAGGGCCGGGCCGCGCAGCTTCGCCCCGCTGATCAAGCGTATCCTGCCCGCGGTCGTGAACATCGCTGTCGAGGAGACGGTTCGCGGCCCCGACCCGCTGGCCGACCTGCCGCCCGAGATCCGCCGGAAATTTCGCGACCGCCTGCCGCCGGAAGCACAGCACCTCACCGGCGCCGGGTCGGGGTTCATCATCGACCCCGCGGGCCTGATCGTCACCAACAACCACGTGGTCGGCAATGCCGACAAGATCGTGGTCGGGCTTTCCGACGGTCGCAGCTACCCCGCCCGCCTGGTCGGCTCGGACGAACTCACCGACATCGCGCTGATCAAGATCGACGCACCTGGGCTGCTGCCCTACGTCACCTTCGGCTCCAGCCGCTCGCTGCAGGTGGGCGACTGGGTGATCGCAGCCGGCAATCCGTTCGGTCTCGGCGGTTCGGTTACTGCCGGCATCGTCTCCGCCTTCGGCCGCGACCTGGGTGCCAGCCCCTTCGACGACTTCATCCAGTTCGACGCCCCGATCAATCCCGGCAACTCCGGAGGTCCGCTGTTCGACAACCAGGGGCGCGTGGTCGGCATGAATTCGGCGATCTACACGCCCTCAGGCGGTTCGGTCGGCATCGGCTTCGCCATCCCCGCGGAGCTGGTGAGCAAAATTGTGAACCAGCTCGAGGCGCACGGCACGATCCAGCGCGGCTGGCTCGGCGTCACCCTCAGCGGCGGGTCCGGGGCCAGCCCGTTCACGCCTGCGGGCCCCGGAGGCGTGCGCATCGTGAGCGTGATCCCGCACGGCCCTGCAGCACGCGCTGGCCTGCGCGCCGGCGACATCGTGGACGCGGTCAACGGCAGGAAGCTCGGCTCCGCCCGGGCGCTGCAGCGCGCGATCGCGCTCGCTGCGCCGGGCTCGCGCGTCGAACTCGGTTGCACACGTCACGGCCATGCCTTCAACCTGTCGGTCGAGGTGGGGTTGCGCCCCCGCATCGAGTTAAACTGAGTCAAGCGCGTTCACGCGAGGAGAAACGAACGATGCGCATCCTGGTGGTCGAGGACGACAAGGACGTGGCCGGTTTCGTGCTGAAGGGGTTACGCGAGGCCGGCCACGTGGTCGAGCACGCGTCCAACGGCCGCGACGGGCTCTTCCTCGCGGCCTCGGAAAGTTTCGACGCCATCGTGCTGGACCGCATGCTGCCCGGCGGCATCGACGGGCTGCGGCTGCTGGAAACGCTGCGCTCGCAGAACAACCACACGCCGGTGCTGTTCCTCTCGGCCCTTGCCCAGGTGGACGAGCGGGTGAAGGGGCTGAAGGCGGGCGGCGACGACTACCTCACCAAACCCTTCTCGTTCGCCGAGTTGCTGGCGCGCGTCGAGGGCATCGCCCGGCGCGGCCGCGGCGAGGGGCCGGTCACGCGGCTCGCCGTCGCCGACCTCGAGATGGACCTGCTGTCGCGCACCGTGCGGCGCGGCGGCGAAAAGATCGACCTGCAGCCGCGCGAGTTCCGCCTGCTCGAGTATCTGATGCGCCATGCCGGCCAGGTGGTGACGCGCACCATGCTACTGGAGGGCGTGTGGGACTACCATTTCGATCCGCAGACGAACGTCATCGACGTGCATGTCTCGCGTCTGCGCCAGAAGGTGGACAAGCCCTTCCCCACGCCACTGATCCACACCGTGCGCAACGCCGGCTATATGCTGCGCGCCGAGGCCCCCTGAGGCCCGTGGCCTGGCGCGCTAGCCGGAACGGCGCCGTGGGGCGCGGACACAGGCGATGAGCCTCACGACCACGCTGCAGATGCTGAGCCGCGGCAGATTCAGGGCGCGGCGGCGGCGGCGCACCACGCCGATGTTCCGTTCCGCCGGGTTCCGCTTCGGCATCCTCTACGCGGCGCTGTTCGGCCTCTCGGCGCTCACGCTCGCGGCCTTCCTGTGGTGGACCACGGTGGGCCTGCTCGATCGGCAGACCGACGCCGCGATCAACGCCGACACGCAGGGCCTGGCCGAGCGCTACCACGAGGGTGGGCTGCCAGCGCTGATCGAGACCATCGACCAGCGCCTCGCCGCCAATATCGACGACAATGCGATCTACCTGCTGGTCGGCCCGCATTTCGACCGCATCGCCGGCAACCTCAACGCCTGGCCGCACGGCGTGACCATGGACACCAACTGGTTCGAGCTGCCGGTGCAGCGCGCCGGGCTCACGGGCGTGGCAAGGCTGCACGAGTTCAACCTGCCCGGCGGATTCCACCTGCTGGTCGGTCGGGATTCCCATGTTCGCTCGCAGCTGCGCCGGCTGCTGACCGGGGCGCTGCTGTGGTCCGCCGTGGTGGCGCTGGCGCTCGGCACGCTGGGCGGCGCGCTGGTGCGCGGCGCCTTCCGCGCGACCGTGGCCGACGTCTCGGCGACTGCGGCGGCGATCGCCGCAGGCGATCTCTCCCGGCGGGTGCGCATCGCCGGCACCGGCGACGAGTTCGACCTGCTCGCCGGCGCGGTCAACGACATGCTGGACCGCATCCTTCGATTGATGGACGGGGTGAAGCAGGTCTCCAACGCCATCGCGCACGATCTGCGCACGCCGATTGCGCGCGCCCGCACCCGGCTCGAGGACGCGGCGATCCACGCCACGACGTCCGAGGAGCTGCACGCGGCGATCGACCGGGCGCAGGTGGATCTGGACGGCGTCGTCGGCGTCTTCCAGGCGATCCTGCGCATCGCCGAGATCGAGGCCGGGGCACGCCGTTCCGCTTTCGTCACGTTCGACCTGTCGGCGCTGATCGCCGACCTCGCCGAGCTCTATGCCGCCCCGGCCGAGGACGCGGGGCTGCGGCTCGACGCCTCGATCCAGTACGACATCTCGTTCTACGGCGACCGCGACATGATCCAGCAGGCGGTCGCCAACCTGCTCGACAACGCCATCAAGTTCTCGCCGCCCGAGACCGCGGTGCAGCTCTCGCTCGCGGCTGGCGACGAGGGCCTGCGCATCGAGGTCGCGGATCGCGGCCCTGGCATCCCCGAGGCGGACCTGGCCCGAGCGACGGAGCGCTTCTTCCGCGGCGAGCAGGCGCGCAGCACACCGGGTTCCGGCCTTGGCCTCGCGCTGGTGCAGGCAGTGGCGACGCTGCATGGCGGCACGCTCACGCTCGCCGACAATGCGCCGGGCCTGCGCGCCACCCTCGCACTGCCAGCCAACGGCATGAACACGGCTTCATGACCGCCCCACGGCAACGAGAGGTGGCGCATGCGATGCGTCGGGCATGCGCGTGCTTCCGGTGGTGACCCTTGGGCTGATGCTGTCCCTGGTCGTGGCCGCACCGGGCAACGCCCAGTTCCTGTTCGCCCAGAGCAAGCCGATGGAGATCACGACCGACACCGCTGCCTATTGCGGGCAGTTGTCGGCCCAGGTGGCACGGGTGCAGGCGCACACTGCAAAGGTACCGCCGGACGTGCCGCGGCTGGCGGCCGAGGGGAGGCGTCTTTGCGACAAAGGGCTGATCCGCCCGGGCATCCAGCGCCTGCGCCGCGCCTGGACACTGCTCACCGTCCGCTAAGTTTCGCGGCTTCGGCGAGCGGCTGCCCGGGACGAGTTCGCGCGCTGACGCGGACAACGAAAAAGGGGCGGACCATGCGGCCCGCCCCCATCTTCCATCGCGACCGGGACTTAGAAGTCCATATCGCCCATGCCGCCACCCGGAGGTGCGGACATCGACGCCTTCTTCTCCGGCTTCTCGGCGATCATCGCCTCGGTGGTGACGAGGAGGCCGGCGACCGACGCCGCGTCCTGCAGCGCCGTGCGCACGACCTTGGTCGGGTCGATGATGCCGGCCTTGACGAGGTCCTTGAACTCGCCGCTCTGCGCGTCAAAGCCCCAGTTGTACTCGTCCTTGTCCAGCACCTTGCCGGAGATGACGGCCCCGTCCTCGCCGGCGTTCTCGGCGATCTGGCGCAACGGCGTAAGTGCCGCCTTGCGGACGATCTCGATGCCGAAGCGCTGATCGTCGTTGTCGGCCTTGAGCTTGGCCAGCACCAGCGAGGCACGCGCGAGCGCCACACCGCCGCCTGGAACGATGCCTTCCTCGACCGCGGCCCGGGTCGCGTGCAGGGCGTCGTCCACGCGGTCCTTGCGCTCCTTGACCTCGACCTCGGTGGCGCCGCCGACGCGGATGACGGCAACGCCGCCCGCGAGCTTCGCCAGCCGCTCCTGCAGCTTCTCGCGGTCGTAGTCCGAGGTGGTCTCCTCGATCTGCGCGCGGATCTGGTTGCAGCGGCCGGTGATATCCGCCTTCTTGCCCGCGCCCTCGACGATGGTGGTGTTCTCCTTCTCGATCACCACCTTCTTCGCCTTGCCGAGCATCCCGAGCGTCACGTTCTCGAGCTTGATGCCGAGATCCTCGCTGATCACCTGGCCACCGGTCAGGATCGCGATGTCCTCGAGCATCGCCTTGCGGCGATCACCGAAGCCCGGCGCCTTCACCGCCGCGACCTTGAGGCCGCCGCGCAGCTTGTTGACGACCAGGGTGGCCAGCGCCTCGCCCTCGACGTCCTCGGCGATGATCATCAGCGGCCGGCCGGACTGCACGACCGTCTCGAGCAGCGGCAGCATCGGCTGCAGGCCGGAGAGCTTCTTCTCATGGATCAGGATGTAGGGCTGCTCCATGTCCGCGATCATCTTCTCGGCGTTGGTGATGAAGTACGGCGAGACATAGCCCCGGTCGAACTGCATGCCCTCGACGACGTCGAGCTCGGTCTGGATGCCCTTGGCCTCCTCGACCGTGATCACGCCCTCGTTGCCGACCTTCTGCATCGCTTCCGAGATCATTTTGCCGATCTCGGACTCGCCGTTGGCCGAGATCGTGCCGACCTGGGCGGTCTCTGCCTGGGTGGTGATCTTGCGGGTCTTCTTTTTCAGCTCCTCGACCAGGGCGGTCACCGCCTTGTCGATGCCGCGGCGCAGGTCCATCGGGTTCATCCCGGCAGCCACGGCCTTGGCACCCTCACGCACGATCGACTGCGCCAGCACCGTCGCGGTGGTGGTGCCGTCGCCGGCGATGTCGTTGGTCTTCGAGGCCACTTCGCGCACCATCTGGGCGCCCATGTTCTCGAACTTGTCGGCGAGCTCGATCTCCTTCGCCACCGTCACACCGTCCTTGGTGATCCGGGGGGCGCCGAAGCTCTTGTCGAGCACGACGTTGCGGCCCTTGGGGCCCAGCGTCACCTTCACAGCGTCGGCGAGGATGTCCACGCCACGCAACATCCGCGCGCGCGCATCCGTTCCGAAACGTACGTCCTTGGCAGGCATGTGTCTCGTTCCTCTCTAGGAAAATCTCATGAGCGTCAGATGGGCGGCATCCGATGGGGAGCCGAGGTGATCACGCCGCCTTTTTCTTGGCGGCGGTCCCCTCGATGATCCCCATGATGTCGCTCTCCTTCATGATCAGCAGCTCCTCGCCGTCGATCTTGACCTCGGTGCCGGACCACTTGCCGAACAGCACGCGGTCACCCGCCTTCACATCGAGCGGGACCAGCTGACCAGTCTCGTTGCGCGCCCCGGGGCCGGCGGCGATGATCTCGCCCTCCATCGGCTTCTCCTGGGCGGTGTCGGGGATGATAATGCCGCCCGACGTCTTCTCCTCGGCGCTCAGCCGACGGACGACGACCCGGTCGTGCAGGGGACGGAACTTCATTCGGATCGCTCCTGAATGGGGTTGGGTTTCACTCTTGCCGTATTCTGCCCGCCCCCGGCGCCGCTTGTTAGCACTCGCGAGGGGTGAGTGCTGCGCGATCTAGGGTGGCTGCGCGCGAAGGTCAAGGACTTCGGCAGCACTCCCGCCAGGAGAGTGATAAAATGCTGATTACGTTATATTTTTCTTGCCGCTCCGCGCCTGACCCGTGCCATGCTGTTTCTCCTGAGTCCGCGACAGACGGGCCGAGGGCTTCAGGGAATGCTTCTCACGGCGGTTAGCGCGCCAGGACATGTCATGTTGGAGACATCACGCACGATGCCGGACCCGACCCTGCTGCCCCCTGCCAGGAATGTGCCGATCCTGCGCCCCTGGCGCCTCACGACGGCGGAGATTCTCTACCACCTCCCGGACCACCCCGGCGTGCTGCAAAGCTTCGTCTGGCAGCAGATGGACCAGGATCCCGACTACCCTGTGCTGATGCGCTTCCTGGATTTCTGGCGCCGGCAGATCGAGGGCACGCTGCACTCGGTCCGCGTCGGGGCGGCGGAACTCCACGGCCCACGGTGGCGCCACGCCGACCACCTGCTGCGTCTCCAGTAAGTCGCGACGGCAGGAGCCGCGGGGCGTCGCCGTCAGTCGCCGGCGAAGGCCTGTGCCGGGGTCGCGATAACGGTGGACGCGCCTTCCATTGCCGGCGCTGGCTGGCGGCCGATCAGGAGCGCGGTGAGCGCCGCCACCACGCACAGCGCGCCGCCAAGCACGAAGGCCGGCGTGTACGTGCCCAGCGCGTCGCGCATCACCCCGGCCCCCAACGCGGCCACCGCGGCTCCGAGTTGGTGGCCGGCGAACGCCCAGCCGAACACCAGCGAGCCTTGCACGACGCCGAAGGCCTCCGAGGTGAGTCTGATCGTGGGCGGCACGGGCGCGATCCAGCCGAGCCCATAGAACGCCGCGAACAGCGCCAGCGCCCAGCCGGAGAAGCCGCAGAACGGCAGCACCAGCAGCACCACCGCCCGCGCCAGGTAGTAGAGCAGGAGCAGCTTGCGCGGATCGAGCCGGTCGGTCAGGTAGCCGGCACCGATCGCGCCGATGAAGTCGAACATCGCCATCATCGCGAAGACCCCGGCGGCCGCCACCTCTGGAACGCCGTGATCCTGCGCCAGCGGGATGAAGTGGGTCTGGATCAGGCCGTTCGTCGTGAAGCCGCAGATCGCGTAACCGCCGATCAGCAGCCAGAAGGACCGCTGCGGGATCACGTTTTTCAGCGCGTCGATCGACAGGCGCGCGGCGCCCATCCGCCTCGGCGGGCGCGGCAGGATCGCTGAATCGCCATACGCGGCGAGCCCGAGTTCGGAGGGATGGTCGCGCGCGAGGAGCGCCATCAGCACGAAGGCCAGCGAGCAGAGCGCGATGGGCGGTGCCACCGAGAGGCGCCAGCTCACATGCGCCGCGATCCAGGCCGAGATCGGGATGAAGGCAAGCACGCCGCTGGCGGCTGCCGTCGCGACAATGCCGAGCGCGAGGCCACGCCGGGCCTTGAACCAGTTGTTCGCGACGGTGGCACCGAGCACGATCGCGGTCATGCCGGTGCCGAAGCCGACGAACACGCCCCAGAAGATGTAGAGCTGCCACAAAGCGCCCATCCGCGTCATCATCTGCAGGCCCGCCGTAATGCAGCCGAGAGCGGCGCAGACCGAGCGGCGCAGACCGTAGCGCAGCATCAGCGCCGCCGCGAACGGGCCGGTCAGGCCATAAAGCACCAGCCGCAGCGCCATGGCGCCGGAAATCTGCCCGGAGGACCAGCCGAAGCCGTGCTGCAATGGGCGCAGCAGAACGCCCGCCATGCCCATCACGGAAGAGGTCGCGAGCATGGTAACGAACGTGAGGCCCAGCATCACCCAGGCGTAATGGATGCCGGCAAGCTGCAGCCGCCGGCTGAGACGCTCGGCGACAGAAGCACCATCGGCGACAGAAGCACCATCCGGGAAAAATGCCCCGTACGGCCCGAATTGCCCACCATCGGCCAACCCTACCTCCTTCGCCGGCGCCTTTTCGCCCGGGTGGCGCTACATAGACCACCTACGTTCATCGCCCATCAGTCGTCCGTGAAACCGGCGTTACAAACCCGTCCGTGCCGCAAAGCATTACTTTTCAGAGAGTTGATCGCGGTGTCCGACGTTCCGCCACAAGTGACCTCGTCGCTTCCCGGGCGCGGAAGGCTTCATCGGCCGCGCCCCTGCGTCTATACGGGCCCGCCATGCCCGCTTCCCCGAACGGCGACACGACGCTGCTGACCGGCGCCACCGGCTTCGTCGGCTCCGCAGTCGCGCGCAACCTTGCCGCGCGCGGCCACCGGCTGCGCCTGCTGGTGCGGCGGCACTCGGACCGGCGTAACCTCGCGGGGATCGAGGCCGAGCTGGTCGAGGGCGACCTGCGCGAACCGAGGAGCCTCGCCACCGGGGTCGCCGGCTGCCGCTACGTCGTGCATGTCGCGGCCGATTACCGGATCTGGGTACCGGACCCCGGCGCCATGATCGCCGCCAATGTCGCGGGTACCACGGCGCTGATGGAGGCAGCCCTTGCCGCCGGCGTCGAGCGGATCGTCCATTGCAGCTCCGTCGCCGCCCTGGGCCTCGACCCTGACGGCGGCGAGGCCGACGAGGAGACGCGCGTCACCGCCGAGGCGATCGTCGGCGTCTACAAGCGCTCGAAATACCAGGCCGAGCAGGCGGTGATGCGCCTGGTGCGTGAGCGCGGCCTGCCTGCCGTCATCGTCAATCCGGCGGGCCCGGTCGGCCCGCGCGACATCAAACCGACGCCGACGGGTCGCATGATCGCGGACGCTGCCGCCGGTCGCATCCCTGCCTATGTCGATACCGGCCTCAACATCGTGCACGTGGACGACGTGGCGGAGGGGCACGCGCTGGCACTGGAACGCGGGCGCATCGGCGAGCGCTATATCCTGGGCTCAGAAAACCTTCTCCTGCGCGATCTTCTGTCCATCGTCGCCGAGGAGGCGGGACGCAGGCCGCCGCGCATCGCACTGCCGGTGGCGCCGCTGTGGCCCGTCGCGCTGGCCAGCGAATTCCTGGCTCGTTTTGGTATCGAACCGATGGTGACGCGCGACCATCTGCGCATGGCGCGCAAGAAGATGTTTTTCTCTTCTGCCAGGGCGATGCGGGAGCTGGGCTATGCACCGCGGCCGGCGCGGCTCGCGGTGCGCGATGCCATCGCCTGGTTTCGCGCGGCGGGTATGGTGCCGGCATGACCCTCCTGGCCGCCCTCGCGCTGCTCGCCTGGCTCTACCTGGCACTGTGGCACGGCGGCTGGTGGCGCACCGAGCCGGTCCTGCGCCGCGCGATGCCCGCCGAAATGGCTCCGCCGCTCGT
This sequence comes from Acetobacteraceae bacterium, assembly GCA_027306955.1. Lineage (GTDB taxonomy): Bacteria > Pseudomonadota > Alphaproteobacteria > Acetobacterales > Acetobacteraceae > JAJXXT01. Next base: position 13,805 of record DAHUXX010000119.1, read on the forward strand.
CGCCATCGTCCCCGCGCGCGATGAGGCGCCGACCATCGCCACCGCGATCGGCTCGCTGCTGGCGCAGGATTACCCGGGCAGGCTGCGCGTGGTGCTGGTGGATGACGAGAGCAGCGACTCGACCGCCGCGATCGCCCGCGCGCTGCCAGGCAGCGAGCGCCTCACGGCACTGCGCGGCACGCCGCGTCCGGCTGGCTGGGCCGGCAAGCTCTGGGCGGTGCGCCAGGGTGTCGCCGCGAGCAACGAGGCGCTGATCCTGCTAACCGATGCCGACATCGTGCACGATCCCGCTCATGCCGCCTCGCTGCTGGCCGCGATGCAGGCGGGTGGCTTCGGCATGGTGAGCGGCATGGTCGCCCTGCGCTGCGAGAGCGCCGCCGAACACGCGCTGGTCCCCGCCTTCGTCCATTTCTTCCAGATGCTGTATCCGTTCCGTTGGGTCAACGATTTCCGCCGCCACACGGCCGCCGCCGCGGGCGGCACGGTGCTGATCCGCCGTGACGTGCTGGAGGCAGCGGGCGGCATCGAGGCAATCCGCGGCGCCCTGATCGACGACGTCTCGCTCGCGCGCGCGGTCAAGCCGCATGCGCCGATCGCGCTGCTGCACACGCAGCTCGCGCGATCCATCCGCGCCTACCCTTCCTGGCGCGATATCGGCCGCATGATCATGCGCTCCGCCTATGTGCAGCTCGGCAATTCCCCGCTGCTGCTCGCGGGAACCCTGCTGGGGCTGGCGCTGGTGTTCCTTGCCCCGCCGGCGCTGGTCTTGTTCGCGAGCGGCGCGACGCGGCTGATGGCGCTCGCCGCCTGGGCGCTGATGGCCGCGACCTACCTGCCGAGCCTGCGCCGCTACCACCGCGCCCGGCTCTGGGCGCCGTTCCTGCCACTGGTCGCGATCTTCTACATGGGTGCCACGATTGCCGCGGCGCTCGCGCACCACCGCGGAACCGGCGTGCAATGGAAATCCCGCGCCTACCCGAGCGCAACCAGGGGAGGTGCCGCATGAGCGCCGCCGCCTCCGTCGAGGAATGGTCCGGCAAGGGCCGGGGCGATGAGAATTTCCCCGTCGGTTCCTTCCTCATTGCCGCGCACTTGCGCCCGGCGATCCACGCCTTCTACGCCTTCGCCCGCAACGCCGACGACATCGCCGACAGCCCGACGCTGGACCCCGGCGACAAGATCGCTCGGCTCGACACGATGGAGGCGGTGCTCACCGGGACGCCAGGCGGCGGCAGCCCAAGTGCCGCGGCGCTGCGCGCGAGCCTCGCCGCGACCGGCACCACGGACCGCCACGCCCGCGACCTGCTCGTCGCCTTCCGCCGGGACGCCACCAAGAGACGTTACGCAGACTGGGACGAACTGCTCGACTATTGCCGCTACTCGGCGATGCCCGTCGGCCGCCACGTGCTCGACCTGCATGGCGAATCCCGTGACAGCTGGGCAGCCTCGGATGCGCTGTGCAGCGTCTTGCAGGTGCTCAACCATCTCCAGGATGCAACGAAAGACCTTGTCAGTCTCGACCGCTGCTACCTGCCGCTCGACATGCTTGGCGCCAACGGTGCCGCCGTCGAGGATCTGCGCCGCCCCGCCGCGACCGCTGGCCTGCGCGCGACCATCGACGCGCTGCTCGACCGCTGCGACACGCTGATGGCCGGCCCGCCGCTCCCCGCCTTCGTGCGCGACCGGCGCCTGCGCCTCGAGACCGCGGCGATCCACGGGCTCGCGCGGCGGCTCGCGCGGCGCCTGCGTCGCGGCGACCCCGTCGCCGGCCGCGTGGCGCTGAAGCGGCGCGACGTCGCCGCCAGCCTGCTCGCGGCCTTCGCCCACGTCCCCGAACCCCGAATCTCCACCTCCGGAGCCGCGGCATGAGCGCGAAGGCCGAGACCGGACTCGATGCCAGGCGCGCCGATCTCGACGAGGTGGAGGCGCTGGTCCGCGCCGCCGGCACCAGCTTCTACCGCGGCATGGCGGTGCTGCCGCTGCCGCGCCGCCAGGCGATGTACGCGATCTATGCGTTCTGCCACATCGTCGACGACATCGCCGACGACGAGGTGCAATTCGCCGAGAAAGCGCCGCGGCTCGACGCCTGGCGCGCGCGCATCGCCGCACTCTACGCCGATGGCCGCGCCGACGAGGCGGTGACGCGCGTGCTGCGCCCGGCGATCGCCGCCTACGGGCTGCGCGAGGCGGATTTCCTCGCCGTCGTTGACGGCATGGCAATGGATGCGGCGGACCCGATCGTCGCACCGGATCTCGCCACGCTCGACCTCTACTGCGACTGCGTCGCCGCGGCCGTCGGCCGGCTTTCGGTGCGCGCCTTCGGCGATGCCTCGCCGGCGGCGGACGAGGTCGCGCACCATCTCGGCCGTGCGCTGCAGATGACGAACATCCTGCGCGATATCGGCGAGGACGCGCAGCGCGGCCGACTCTATCTGCCGCGCGAGGACCTGCAGGCCGAGGGCGTGCCGCCGCGCCTGCCCGAAGCGCTGACGAACCCCGGCCTGCCGCGCGCGGCCGCGCGCCTCGCCGCCCGGGCCGAGGCCCATTTCGCCGCCGCCGAGCAGGCGATGCGCCGCTGCGAGCAGGCGGCGATGAAGCCGGCGCGGCTGATGGGCGCTACCTATGCCGCCATCCTGCGCCGCGTGCGCGCCGGCGGCTGGCGCGACCTGCATCGCCGCATTGGCCTCCCCGTCTGGGAAAAGTTCTACATCGCGCTGCGCTTCGGGATTTCGTGAACCGGCTATCGCATGTTCATGTCGTCGGCGCCGGCCTCGCCGGCCTCGCCGCCGCCACGGCGCTCGCCGCGCGCGGGCTGCGGGTCACCGTGTACGAGGCCGGGCCCGCCGCTGGCGGCAGGGCGCGCTCCTATCTCGACCGCGAACTCGGCGTCGTCATCGACAACGGCAACCACCTGCTGCTTTCCGGCAACCGCGCGGCAATGGCCTATCTCGCCCGCATCGGCGCGCGTGACCCGCTGGTGGGACCGAAGCAACCGATTTTTCCGTTCGTCGAGCTGCCCTCGGGTCGACGTTGGACAGTGGCCCCCAACACGGGGCGCATCCCGTGGTGGGTGCTCGTCCCGTCCCGGCGCGTGCCCGGGGCACGGCTGTCCGAATACCTCGCCCTGCGCCGGCTGATCCACGCACGACCCGGCGACACGGTGGCGGCGCTGCTCGCGGCGGGCGAACTGGCCCGCCGGCTGCTCGAACCGCTGGCGATCGCCGCGCTGAACACCATGCCCGAGGGGGCAGACGCGACGTTGCTGGGTGCCGTGGTGGCGCAGACGCTGGCTGCGGGCGGCGCCGCCTGCCGCCCGCTCGTCGCGCGCGAGGGCCTGTCGGAAAGCTTTGTGCACCCGGCACGCGACTTCCTCGTGTCCCATCGCGGGGAGCTGCGCACGGGCGCCCGCCTCACCTCCCTCGAGACGGCATCCGGCCGTGTGACCGCGCTGCGCTTCGCCGGCGGCGATATCGCGCTCGCGCCTGACGAGGCGGTGGTGCTGGCAGTGCCAGCCGCCGTCGCGCCCACGCTGCTGCCCGGCATTATCGCGCCCGACGCTTTCGAGGCCATCGTCAACCTGCATTACCGCGTCACCGCGCAGCTCCCCGGCGACGCCGGCTTCATCGGAATCATCGGCGGCACCGCCGAGTGGCTGTTCGCCCGCCCGCACGCGCTTTCCGTCACCATCTCTGCCGCCAACCGCGTCGTGGACCGCGATGCCGAGTATCTGGCACGGACGGTGTGGTCGGAGATCGCCGCCGCCGCCGGGCTCAGCGCGGCAATGCCCGCCTGGCGCGTGGTCAAGGAACGCCGCGCCACTTTCGCCGCCACCGCTGCCCAGAACGCGCGCCGCCCGGGGCCGCGCACGTTGCTCGCGAACCTGGTCCTCGCGGGGGACTGGACCGCGACCGGCTTGCCCGCAACGATCGAAGGTGCCATCAGGTCCGGCGATCGCGCTGCCGCCTTCCTCCTGGACCCTGACGCGGCGCCCCAAACCGGCCCCAATCCTGCATAATCTGCCAGCGATGCTCGACTCGCTTCTCGCCACCGACGTTTCCCGGATCGACGACGCCGTGACGCGCGCCCGCGCGGCGCTGCTCGCACACCGTCGCGAGGACGGGCATTTCGTCTTCCCGCTCGAGGCCGACGCCACCATCCCCGCCGAGTTCGTGCTGCTCACGCATTTCCTCGACCGCCCGGATGTGGCGCTCGAAACCGGCATCGGCGTCTATCTGCGCGGTATCCAGGCGGAGCATGGCGGCTGGCCGCTGTTCCACGATGGCGCCTTCGACCTCTCGGCGAGCGTGAAGGCGTATTTTGCCCTGAAGATGATCGGCGATTCGCCGGACGCGCCGCATATGCGCCGTGCCCGCGAGGCGATCCTCGCCGCTGGCGGCGCCGAGCGCTCCAACGTCTTTACCCGCGCGCAGCTCGCGCTCTTTGGCGAGGTGCCCTGGCGCGCCGTGCCGGCGATGCCGGTCGAGATCATGCTGCTGCCGCGGTGGTTTCCATTCCACCTCGACAAGGTCTCCTACTGGTCGCGGACGGTGATCGTGCCGCTGCTGGTGCTGATGGCGCTGAAGCCACGCGCGCGCAATCCGCGCGGTGTGCGTGTCCAGGAGCTTTTCGTAACACATCCGGAACAGGTACGCGACTGGATCCGTGGCCCGTTTCGCTCGCGCTGGGGCGTGACCTTCCGCTATATCGACCAGGCGCTTCGGCCGCTGGAGAAACGGCTTCCGCACGCCATCCGCCAGCGTGCCATCGGCAGGGCAGTGGCCTTCGTCACCGAGCGCCTCAACGGCGAGGACGGTCTCGGCGGCATCTACCCGGCCATGGCCAACGCCGCGATGATGTTCGACACGCTAGGCATGCCGGCGGACGACCCGCGCGCCGCGATCGCCTGGCAGGCGCTCAGGAAACTCGTCGTGCGCGAGCCGGATCGCGCCTGGGTGCAACCCTGTCTTTCGCCCGTCTGGGACACGGCGCTGGCCGGCCACGCACTGGCGGAGGCGGCGACGGGCACCGCCGACGCCGGCGCCGGCGAACCGGTCGCGAGCGCCAATGCCTGGCTGCGCGAGCGCGAGATTCGCGACGTCGTGGGTGACTGGGCGTGCGCGCGGCCCGGCACGGCGGTGAGCGGCTGGGCGTTCCAGTATCGCAACGACCACTATCCCGACGTGGACGACACCGCGGTTGTCGGCATGTTGCTGGACAGGGAACGCCGGGCCGCCCCGGGCGATGCCGCCGGGTCCGCCAACGTCGATGCCATCGAGCGTGCCCGCACCTGGATCCGCGGCATGCAGTGCCGCGGTGGCGGCTGGGGCGCGTTCGACGCCGATAACGACCACATGGTCCTCAACCACATCCCCTTCGCCGATCACGGCGCGCTGCTCGACCCGCCGACAGCAGACGTCACCGCGCGTTGCGTGTCGTTCCTTGCCCAAATTCAGGACAGGGTAAACGGCAATGCGGCGGACGCGGACGTCATCGCCCGCGCACTCGCCTGGCTGCGCTCGGAGCAGGAAGCGGACGGCAGCTGGTTTGGCCGCTGGGGAACCAACTACCTCTACGGCACCTGGTCCGTACTCTGTGCCTTCAACGCCGCCGGTGTCCCCGCCGACGACAAGGCAGTGCGCCGCGCCATCGCCTTCCTGCGCGAGACGCAGCGCGAGGACGGCGGCTGGGGCGAGGACAACGAGAGCTACGCAGGCGTGAGCCGCGGCCGCTACCACCGCAGCAACCCGTCCCAGACCGCCTGGGCACTGCTCGGACTGATGGCGGCGGGCGAGGCGGAAAGCGAGGCGGTCGCGCGCGGCATCGAGTTCCTTGCGAGGTCGCAACGGCCCGACGGCACCTGGGAGGAAGCGCCCTACACCGCCGTCGGCTTCCCGCGCGTGTTCTACCTCCGCTACCACGGCTACAAGCTGTATTTTCCGCTGCTGGCCCTCGCGCGCTACCGCAACCTGATGCGCGGCAATGACCGGCGCGTCGGCTGGGGATTCTAAAGGAAGATGGCGCTCGGCATCGTCGTCGGGCTGGAGGTCGAGGCACGCATCGCGGCGCCGCTGGGTCTCGTCGAGATCGGCGGTGGCACCGCCGCTGGCGCGGAGGAAGCGGTGATGCGCCTGCTGCACCAGGGCGTGGAGGGCCTCCTCTCCTTCGGCTTCGCCGGCGGGCTCTCGCCGGTGCTGCGTCCGGGCCATCTCGTCGTGCCGGAGATGGTGCTGGTGGACGGCGTGCGACTGCAGACCGACGCTGCCCTTGCCTCGCGTTTCGCGCGCCGCAAGGGGGTGCTGCTGGGCGCCCACACGGTGATCGGCGGCGTCGCGGCGCGGCGCGCG
>DAHUXX010000126.1 GCA_027306955.1 Acetobacteraceae bacterium
GCCGAGAAGGCGATGCCGCAGGCGGCATGGGCCACGACGCCGACCGCCCATCTCGCGGGGCTGCTCCAGATCAGCGAGGCCTTCTGGCAGACCCACCTCGCCGCCCTGACCCAGCGCTTCGCCGCCTGGGTCAAGGGATGAAGGCCCACGCGACGAGACGGCGGGGCACGCGCCGCAGCGGCTGCGCGGGGCGGCGGCGGAGGCGCTGATTGGGCCTGACGGTCGAGCGGCGCGGGTCGGCGCGGACGCTGGTACTGAGCGGCCGGCTCGACGCGGCCAGCGTTGCTCGCCTGTGGTCCGAGGTCGTGCGCGAAGCGGCGGCGGCGCGGCGGCGGGCGCTGATCCTCGACCTCGCGGGCATTTCGTCCTGGGACGCGGCTGGCACCGCGCTGCTGCTCGCCGCCGAGCGCGCGCATGGCGGCAGCGTGGAGCTGCAAGGCGCCTCGGTGGAGGTGGCGGAGGCGCTGGCGCGGCTGCGCCAGGCGCCCCGGCCGGCGCCGGCGCACACCGACACGCTGGGCTGGCTGTACCGCGGCCTCGCCGCGATCCCGGGCGGCATCGCCTTCATCGGCGAGGCAGCGGTGGCAGCGGTGCGCCTGCCGCGGCGCGCCCGCCTGTTCCGGGTGGCGGACGTGCTGCGCCATGCCGACGAAGGGGGCGTGCGTGGCCTGCCGCTGGCGCTGCTGCTCGGCTTCCTGATCGGGTTGATCCTCGCCTTCCAGTCCCTGGTGCCGATGCGCCGCTTTGGCGCCGACATCTACGTCGCGAACCTGGGGGCGATCGGGCTCTTGCGCGAACTGGGACCGCTCCTCGCCGCGGTGATCCTGGCCGGGCGCACCGGCTCCGCTTTCGCCGCCGAGATTGGCACGATGAAGGTCAACCAGGAGATCGACGCGCTGATCACCCTCGATCTCGACCCGATGACCTTTCTGGTGCTGCCGCGGCTGGCCGCGTCGCTGCTGGTGATGCCGGCGCTGACCGTGGTGCTGGAGCTGGCCGGGCTCGTGGGCATGGCGGTTGTGCTGATGTCCTCGGGGATTCCGTTTGCCGCCATCTCGCATCAGGTGACCGCCTGGGTGGCTCCGGCCGATGCGATCGGCGGGCTCGCCAAGGCGATGGTGTTCGGCCTCGTCGTCGCCGGGATCGGCTGCGCCTCGGGCCTTTCGACCGGCGTCGGGCCGCGCGCGGTGGGGCAGTCGGCGACGGCTGCCGTGGTCGGCGGCATCGTGGCCACGATCCTGCTCGACGGCCTGTTCGCCGTCGTCTTCTACAAGCTCGGCTGGTGAGCGCGCACGCGGTCGAGGTGGTGGGGGTGGCGCAGGCGTTCGGCGCACGCACCGTCTTCCACGATGTCAGCTTCGAGGTCGAAACCGGCGAGGTCTTCGTCATCCTCGGTGGCAGCGGCTGCGGCAAGTCGGTGCTGTTGAGCCTGATCGTGGGGTTGCGCAAACCGACCGCTGGGCGCGTCCTGGTGCTCGGCCAGGACATGTACGCGGGCGACGCCGCTGCGCATGGCGTCGCGTTGCGCCGGATCGGCGTGATGTTCCAGTCCGGCGCGCTGTTCGGCTCGATGACGCTGCTCGAGAACGTGCTGCTGCCACTCGAGATGTACGCGAAGCTCCCGCGCGAGGCGCGCGAGGCGGTCGCGCGCGCCAAGCTCGCGCAGGTCGGGTTGGCCGACGCGGCGGACCTGATGCCGGCGGAGATCTCCGGCGGCATGGCCAAGCGCGCGGCGATTGCGCGGGCCATGGCGCTCGACCCGCCGGTGATCTTCCTCGACGAACCATCGGCCGGGCTCGACCCGATAACCTCGGCGGGGCTCGACGCTCTGATCCTGGAGCTGCGGCGCACGCAGGGGACGACCTTCGTCGTGGTGACCCACGAGCTCGACTCCATCCTCGCCATCGCCGACCGCTGCATCATGCTGGACCGCGCGGCGCAGGGCGTCATCGCGCGCGGCGATCCCCGCCGGCTGCGCGAGGAGAGCACGAACCCCACCGTGCACGCCTTCTTCCACCGCCAGGCGCTGGCGGCATGAGGATTCCCGCGTGAGATCCGGGCTCTACCTGCGCGTCGGGCTGCTGCTGGTGCTGGCGGTTGGCGCCATCGTCGGCTTGCTGCTGTGGCTCGGCGGCAGCCAGGTTGACCAGGGCGTGGTCTACGAGACCTACTTCCCGGAATCCGTGCAGGGACTCGATGTCGGCGCCGCGGTGAAGTTCCGCGGCGTGACGGTGGGACAGGTGCAGAACATCCGGCTCGCCTCGGCGGTTTATACGCCGGAAACGACGATGAACTTCGAAAACCCGGCGCTGCGCGACGTGGTGGTGACCTTCGTCGTCGATCCAACGCGCATCGGCAGGCTGCCATCCACGAAGGAGGCGGTGGCGGCGGGGCTGCGCACCCGGATAGCCAGCGCCGGGCTCACCGGGCTCGCCTATATCGAGCTCGATTTCGTGAAGGCATCCTATTACGGCCCCCCGCCCGTCTATGACTGGGTGCCGCACCACCCCGTCATCCCCTCGATCCCGAGCACCTTCGCCCAGGTCCAGAATGCCGGCACCAACCTGCTGGCCAAGCTCAACGCGTGCGACCTTGCGGGGCTGCAGAATCGACTCTTCGCGCTGCTCGACGAGATGCACGCGACCCTGCAGAGCGGAGGGGCCGCGCGCCAGGCGATGGCGAACGCGGCGCCGCTGCTGGCGGACCTCGACGCGGCGGTGAAGCAGGCGGATCTGCCGGCAGTGGCGCGCTCGCTGCGGCAGGCCGCGGCCGGCGTGGACGCGCTGGCGCAGGGGCCGCAGACCAAGCAATCGCTCGCCGCGGCGCAGGACGCGATGCGCAAGCTCGGCGCCGCGTCCGCTAGGTTGCCGGCGCTCGTCGCCTCGCTCGAGAATCTGGTGGCCCATCTCGACCGCTCGCAGGCGGATCTTGCCGCCTCGCTGGCGCCGGTGCTGCGTGACGCCCAGGCAGCGGCGACGAACCTGCGCGACCTCAGCGACACGCTCGCCCGCTATCCCGCCGGCGCGCTGCTGGCTGGTCCGCCACCCATCAGGCAGGAGCCCAGCAACAAGTGAGACGCCGCGCCCTTCTCGTCCTGCCATTGCTGCTCGCGGGCTGCGGCCTGCCCACGCGCCCCTATGTCGCGAGGCGCGACTGGGCGTTCGACATCCATCGGCCGACCGCCCTGCCGGCGCCCGCGCACGGGCCGGTGCTGCTGGTGCGCGACCCCTCGGCCGGGCCCGGCATGGCGGCGCGCGGCCTGCAGACGCGGCTGCCGGACGGGCAGGTGGAGGTCGCGTTCTACGACCGCTGGGCGGTGCCCCCGGCCGAGGGGATCGGCGACGCGCTGCGCGCCTGGCTGCTGGCGAGCGGCAGGTTCAGCGCCGTGCTCGGTCCCGCGAGCCTCGCCAACCCGGACCTGGTGCTCGAAGGCGACGTGCAGTCGCTCTATGTCGAGGGAGGCACCGCGCACGCGGTGCTCGGCGTGCGGCTGCTCGCCATGCACGGCCCGGCGCCGCGCATCCGCCTCCAGCGCAGCATAGCTGCCACCGCGCCGCTCGCGGGCCAGGGCACGGCGGCCGAGGTCGCGGCGCTCAACGCGGCGCTGGCGAAGGTGTTCGCGGCGATCGAGAGGGCGGCATAAGCCGTCGGCGGGCGATTTGCCCCGGACCCGGCAACGTCTATCCTCCACCCATGCCGGATTCGCTCTCAGCCCAATCGCCCCCGTTGAAGTCGCCACGCGTCGCGTTGTTCGTCACCTGCCTCGTGGATCTGCACCGGCCCAGCGTCGGCTTCGCCGCATTGCGTCTGCTGGAAGCGGCGGGATGCCGCGTCGAGGTACCGCGGGCGCAGACGTGTTGTGGCCAGCCCGCCTACAACAGCGGCGACCGGGCAACGGCGCGCGATCTCGCGCGGCGCATTCTCGATGCCTTAGCGGGCTACGACTACGTGGTCGCGCCCTCCGGCTCCTGCGCCGGCATGCTGCGCCACCATCTGCCGCACCTGTTTGACGACGACCCCAACACGCGTGCCAAGGCCGACGCGTTCGCGGCACGGGTGCACGAACTCGTCTCCTTCCTCGTCGATGTGCGCGGCGTGACGCATGTCGAGGCGCGCTACGAGGGCAACGTCACCTACCACGACTCCTGCTCCGGCCTGCGCGAGATGGGGGTGAAGGCGCAGGCGCGCACCCTGCTCGCGAGCGTCGATGGGCTCACGCTCAAGGAGATGAACGAGCCCGAGACCTGCTGCGGCTTCGGCGGCACGTTCTCGGTAAAATATCCCGAGATCTCGGTGCGCATGGCGAGCGACAAGACGCGCGATGCGGCCTCGAGCGGGGCGGACACGCTGCTCGCGGGCGACCTCGGGTGCCTGCTCAACATCGCCGGCCGCGCCGCGCGCGAGGGGCGGGACATCAGGGTGCGCCATGTCGCGGAGGTGCTGGCCGGGATGACGGAGGAGCTGCCGCCGATCGGCGCGCCGACGCGCGTCGCGAAGCCCGGGGAAGGCAGGAAGTGAACGTCGACTCGCCCGACTTCAAGCGCCGCGCGAAGCGCGCACTGGACAACGCCTCACTGCAAACGGCGCTGACCGCCACGCGCGGCGCCTTCGCCGCGCGGCGCGCGGCGGCGGTGGCGGCCCTGCCGGAGTTCGAGGCGCTGCGCGACGCCGCGAAGGCAATCAAGGACCACACGCTCGCGCATCTCGATTTCTATCTCGAAACATACGCCGCCAACGTGGAGCGCGCCGGCGGGCACGTTCACTGGTGCTCGACCGCGGACGAAGCGCGCGAGGCGGTACTGGCGATCTGCCGCGGCGTGGACGCGCGCACCGTGACGAAGGGCAAAAGCATGATCTCGGAGGAGATCGCGCTCAACGATTACCTCGAGGCCAACGGCGTGCAGCCGGTGGAGACGGATCTCGGCGAATACATTCTCCAGCTTCGCCACGAGGCACCGAGCCACATCATCGCGCCGGCGATCCATCTCAACCGCGACGACTGGGAGACGGCTTTCCGCAAGGCGCATACCGACCGCCCGGCGGACCGGCGCTTCGCCGAGCGGCGCGACATCATGGTCGAGGCGCGCGAGGAACTGCGGGAGAAGTTCCTCGCCGCCGATGTCGGCATCACCGGCGCCAACTTCCTCATCGCCGAGACCGGAAGTTCCGTCATCGTCACGAACGAGGGCAACGGCGACCTCACCCAGACGCTGCCCAAGGTGCACATCGTGCTCGCCAGCATCGAGAAGGTGGTGCCGACGCTGGAGGACACGACGAGCCTGCTGCGTGTGCTGGCGCGCTCCGCCACGGGCCAGGATTTCAGCGTCTACACGACCTTCTCCACCGGCCCGCGGCAGGAGGGCGATCTCGACGGGCCGATCGATTACCATGTCATCCTGCTCGACAACGGCCGCTCCGCGATGGTCGGCTCCGAGTTCCAGGACATGCTGCGCTGCATCCGCTGCTCCGCCTGCATGAACCACTGCCCGGTGTTCTTCGCGGTTGGCGGGCACAGCTATGGCTGGGTCTATCCGGGGCCAATGGGCTCGGTGCTGACGCCTGCGCTGGTCGGCATCGAGCGCGCCGGCAACCTGCCGAACGCCAGCACCTTCTGTGGCAAGTGCGAGAGCGTGTGCCCGGTGAAGATTCCGCTGCCGAACCTGATGCGCCACTGGCGCGAGCGCGAGTTCGAGCGGCACCTGGCGCCGCCGGTGGTGCGCGCCAACCTCGCCCTCTGGGCCTGGTTCGCGCGGCACCCCGCGGCCTATCGGCTCGCGACGCGCGCGGCTTCCCGGGCGATGGCGCTGGCCGCGCGCGGGCGTGGTGCCTTCCGCAGGCTGCCCTTCGCCGGCGGCTGGACCGGCGGGCGGGACTTCCCGGCCCCCGAGGGCGAAACATTCTTCGCCCGCTACGCGCGCGAACAGCGGCGCAAGCGATGAGCAGGGAAGCGATCCTGGGGGCGATCCGGCGCGGGCTGCGGCGCGGGCCGGTCACGGAGGACACGGCGCTGCTGCTGCGCGCGCGGCTCGCCTTGCACCGCCGCCAGCTCATCCCCGCGCGCAGCCGCGTCGCGCGGCCGGCGCAGGTCAACCTGTTCCTGAAAAACCTGGAGGCAGTGTTCGGCAGTTTCACGCGCGTCGAGGCTGCGGCCGGGGTGCCGGAGGCGGTGGCGAACTACCTCGCCGGGCACAACCTGCCGTTCGCTGTTGCGATCGCGCCGCATCCGGAACTGCGCGATATTCCGTGGTCGGAACGTCCACTGCTGGCGCTGCGCGAGGGCAAGGGCGAGGCGGCAGACCTCGTTTCCATCCAGCACGGATGGGGCGGCATCGCGGAGACCGGCACGCTGGTGCTGCCCGCCGCCCCGGAACGGCCGACGACGCTCAACCTGCTCGCCGACACCGAGATCGTGGTGCTGCGCGCGAGCCGGGTTTTCGGCGCCTATGAGGAGGTGTGGGACGCCCTGCGGGCAGAGCGCGCAGGCAAGCTGCCGATGCCGCGCAACATCATGATGGTGACCGGCCCGTCGCGCTCGGCGGATATCGAAAGCACGCTGGAGCTCGGCGCGCACGGCCCGCGGCGGCTGCACGTGGTACTGATCGACGACGACCCCGAGGCGAAGGAGACATGACCGGCGCGCGCGACAAGGCGTCGCGCGCCGAGGCCACGGGCGGGGACGAGGCGTGGTCGCGCTACACGGGCTCCGTACGGCCGCTGAAGGGACGCCGCCCGGCCGCACCGGAACACCCATCCGCGCCCGCGGCACCGCAAGTGGTGGCGAAGTCGCAGGCCCGCCCCGCCTCGTCCCGGCTCGCGCCGCTCGCGGAACTGGCGATCGGCGCCGCCCCCGCGGGCCTCGACCGGACCAACTGGGACAAGCTGCGCAGCGGGCGGATGGCGGCAACGCGCACGCTCGACCTGCACGGCCATACGGCCGCGGCGGCGCACCGCGCACTGGGACGGTTCCTCGAACAGGCCGTGGCGGACGGCCTGCGCTGTGTCGAGATCGTAACGGGCCGCGGCGCCGGACCGGAGGGCGGCGTGCTGCGCCGCGAGCTGCCGCATTGGCTCAACGCACCGTCGCTGCGCCCGCTGATCCTCGGCGCCGCGCATCCGCATCCCGCGAACCAGGGTGCCGTGCGGGTGCTGCTGCGGCGCGACCGGGGCAGGACGTGACGCCCTTCGGCGCCAGGCTGCGGGCGTTGCGCGCCGAGCGCGGCATGACGCAGCGCGAGATGGCCACGGCGCTGCAGGTCACGCCGGCCTATCTTTCCGCGCTGGAGCACGGGCAGCGCGGCGCGCCGCGCGCCGGCCGGGTGCCCCAGGTCGGTGAGCTGCTCGGGCTGATCTGGGGCGAGGCGGAGGAACTCGCCGCACTGGCCCGGCTGTCGCATCCGCGTATCGCGGTGGACACCGCCGGGCTGACGCCGGAGCAGACGGCGCTCGCCAACCGCCTCGCGCAGGAGATCCGGCGCCTCTCGCCGGAGACCGTCGCGCGGCTGCACGCGGTGCTGGACGCGACAACGCCGGCACCGAAGGCACGGCTGCGGCGCGCCGCACGGCGCGGCCCAGGCGTTGCGGCTTCGCAACGGTAGGTTCGGCTCAGAAATCCACCTGGGCGATCCCGGGGAAGGTGACGTCGAGATTGTCGTCCTGCGAGGGCGCGACGATGAGGGGCTCGATGAAACTGAACGCCGGCTCCGTCAGTTGCGTTGGCGCCGCAAGTTGCGAGACGAACGGCGGCAGAGGCACCACGCAAGGGTAGCTGCCCACCGGGCAGGTGGGGGTTACCGGCGGGGTGATCGTCGGGAACGGAATCGGTCCCGGAATGTTGCCGGTGAGCGTGGCGGTGCCGAAGGTGCCGATGGTGCCGAGATTGGTGGCGAAGACCCCTCCGTAACCGTTGACCGTGTTGGAAACGCTCAGCACCTCGATCGAGCCGGTAGAGATGGAGCCATTGACAGTGACGGTGTTCCTGGCGAGCAGTGCGACGAAGCCCGACGGCGGGGCAACGTCTGAGAATAAGGCATTGGAGATGGCGCCCGTATTGCCGATGACCAGGTTGCCGGCGGTGCCGCCCAACACCGGGTCGCCCGCGATCATCACGATCTCATTTCCGTTTCCGTACACCGGGGCGTTGACGATGATGTCGCCGGCCGCCAGCAGCCAGAGGGCGGCGGTGCCGGTGCTGCCGCCGGTGTAGATGTTGCTCTCGATATCGATGCTGCCGTCGGCGCTGAGCGTGACATTGCCCGACAGCGCCGCGATGGCGGTCGGGTCGATCGTGGTGTCGGCGGTGAAGGTCTCGCCACTGGTCACGCTGCCGGTGCCGCCGGTCTGGATCAGCACGCTGCCGGGGTCGAGCAGGATCGAGCCGATGGCGCCGGCTGGCGCCGTGACATCCGCCGAGCCGGTGAGGCGCAGGCTGCCGCCCGAGATCTCGATCGCCCCGCCATCCCCGCCGGCGGGCCCGCCGCGCGCCGTGACGCTG
>DAHUXX010000144.1 GCA_027306955.1 Acetobacteraceae bacterium
TCGATCGCCGCCAGATCCGCGGCACCCAGCGTCAAATCCATCGCCGCCAGCGTCTCGGCAAGCTGCCCACGCCGCCGCGCCCCCAGCACCGGAACGATGTCCTCGCCCTTCGCGAGCACCCAGGCGATCGCGAGCTGCGCCACGCTCACCCCGCGCGCGGCGGCGACACCGCGCAGCGCCTCCACCAGCGCGAGGTTCGCTTCGACGTTTCCCGCCTGGAACCGCGGCCCGTGCGCGCGCCAGTCCCCCGCGGCCGCCGCGTCCGCGCGCCAGGTCCCGCCCAGCAGCCCCCGCGACAGCACGCCATACGCCGTGATCCCGATCCCCAGTTCCCGGCACGTCGCCAGCACCCCATCCTCGATTCCGCGCGACAGCAGCGAATACTCGATCTGCAGGTCAACGATCGGGTGCACCCTCGCCGCCCGTCGTAACGTCTGCGAACCGATCTCGGACAGCCCGACATGCCGCACCCATCCCCGGCGCACCATCTCGCCGATCGCCCCCACCGTCTCCTCGACCGGCACCCTGGGATCAAGCCGCGCCGGGCGGTAAATATCGACATAATCCACGCCCAGCCGTTGCAACGTATAAGCGAGCGAATTCTTCACCGCCTCCGGCCGCGCGTCGAACCCCACCCAGCCGGCACCCGGGTCGCGCATGGCGCCGAACTTCACGCTGAGCAGCACGCGCTCGCGCGGAATGCTGCGCAGCGCCTCGCCGATCAGCATCTCGTTATGCCCCATGCCGTAGAAATCGCCGGTATCGAGCAGCGTCACCCCCGCCTCCACGGCGGCATGAACGGTCGCGAGGCTCTCGGCGCGGTCCGCCGGCCCGTAAATGCCGGACATGCCCATGCACCCGAGCCCGATCGCCGAGACCATCGGCCCCCCCGACCCCAACCGCCGCAATATCATCCGCGTCACTCCCTCACCAAGTGCGGCCACCGAGTGCGGCCACCAAGTGCGGCCACCAAGTGCGGCACGATAGGGTGCGCCGGACCCACGCCGCTAGTTCGCGACCGCCCTGATACGCGCGAGCACCTCGCCCGGCCCAAGCGCCGCCATCGTCGCGTCAATCGGCGGGCTCGTCGTCCGCCCGGTCAGCGCCGCGCGCAGCGGCTGCGCCACATCCCCGAGTTTTTTTCCATTCGCCTCGGCAAAGCTGCGCAATGCCGCGTCCAGCGCCCCGGGCGCAAAATCCGTCTCCACCAGCACGCCCGCGAGCTCCTGCAGCATCGCCCGGCTCTCGCCCGTCAGCAGCCCCGCCGCCTTCGCCTCCATGGGACTGGCCGGCGCCACCAGGAACCGCGAGCCCTCCACCAGCTCCAGAAGCGTCCGCGCGCGCTCCTTCAAGGCCGGCATGATCGCGAGCAGCTTCTGCGCGTCGATCTCCGGCGCCCGCGCGCGCACCTCCGCCACCAGCCGCTCGTCCTCCGCGCGCCGCAGCCAAACGCCGTTCACATGCCCGAGCTTGGCGTAGTCCATCCGGCTCGCCGCCCGCCCCACGCCATCGAGGTCGAACAGCGCAATCATCTCCTCCACGCTCAGGATCTCGGCATCGCCGTGCCCCCAGCCGAGCCGCACCAGGTAGTTGAGCAGCGCCTCCGGCAGATAGCCCTGGTCGCGGAACTCGAACACGCTCGTCGCCCCGTGCCGCTTCGAGAGCTTCGTCCCGTCCGCCCCATGGATCAGCGGCACATGCGCGAATTCCGGTCGCGACCACCCCATCAGGTCATACACCTGCGCCTGGCGGAACGTGTTGGTGAGGTGATCGTCGCCGCGGATGACGTGCGTGATCCGCATGTCGTGGTCGTCCACCACCACCGCATGCAGATAGGTCGGCGTGCCGTCCGAGCGCAGGATGATCATGTCGTCGAGCTCGGTGTTCGCCACCTCGACGCGCCCCTGCACCAGGTCGTCAACGATCGTCCTCCCCTCGCGCGGTGCCCGCAACCGTATCGCCGGCGCCACGCCCGCAGGCGCCTCGGCGGGGTCGCGGTCGCGCCATGTTCCGTCGTAGCGCGGCGGCCGCCCCTCCGCCCGCGCCTTCTCGCGCATCGCCGTGAGTTCCTCCGGCGTGCACCAGCAGCGATACGCATGCCCGGATGCCAGCAGCTCCATCGCCACCTCGGCATGCCGCGCCTGGCGCGTGAGCTGGAACACCGGCGCCTCGTCGGGAAAGATGCCGAGCCAGGCGAGCCCGTCCATGATCGCCGACACGTGCTCGGGCCTGGAGCGTTCGCGATCCGTGTCCTCGATGCGGATCAGGAACTGCCCGCCATGGTGGCGCGCGAACAGCCAGTTGAACAACGCCGTGTGCGCGCTGCCGATGTGCAGCGTGCCGGTCGGGCTCGGGGCGAAGCGGGTGCGGATCATGCCGCGCCCTCTAGACCATGATCGCAACCCCGCAAACCGCATCCGGCGCCTGTCTCCCCCGCATCGCAAGCTACGCATCGCAAGCCGTGCCTGTCTGGCGGCGCGCGCGAACGCCCGCGTAGCGTGGCGCCATGCGCACCAAGTTCGACCACCGGCCCGCGCCCGGTTGGTTGCTCGACCGCCTGCTGGAGGCCGAGGCCGGACGTTTCAGCCTGTGGCTCGCCCCGGCACTCGTCGCCGGGGTCGCGCTGTATTTCGCCCTGCCGTTCGAGCCGCCGCTCTGGGCCGGCCCTGCCGCCGCCATCCCGCTGCTCGCCGCCACCATCGTGCTGCGCCGCCACCTCGTGGTCTTCCCCTTCGCCGTCCTTGCGGCGGCCGCGATCGGTCTCGCCGCCGGCTCTCTCGCCGCCTGGCGCGCCGCCCCGATGCCTGCCCTGCCCGGCCATCGCGCCGTCACCATCCAGGCCCGCGTCGCGGAGGTGGAACTGCTGCCCCAGGGCCGCCGCCTGGTGCTGGCGCGCCCCGCGCTCAACGGCGCCGCCCCGCTTGCACGCGAGATCCGCGTCAAGATCCGCGGCACCGACGCGACGAAGCTCACCGCCGGCAGCCGCGTGCGCCTGCGCGCCATCCTCTTCGCTCCCGCGCCGCCTGCCTGGCCCGGCGGCTGGGACCTGCAACGGGGTGCCTTCTTCGGCAACCTCGCGGGCTACGGCTTCGCCATCGGCCGCATCTCGGTCCTTGGCACCGCGCCCGCCGGCTTCTTTGCCCGCCTGCGCACCACCATCCGCGCGCGCGTCGCGGCGAGCGTTCCGGGTGTGCCCGGCGCTATTGCCGCCACCCTGCTCACCGGTGCGGCGGTCGGCATTCCGCGCGCAGACCGCGCCGCCTTCGCCGCCTCCGGCCTCGCGCACCTGCTCGCCATCGCCGGACTGCACATCGGCATCGTCATGGGCGTCGTTTTCATCGCCGTGCGCCTCGCCCTCGCCGCCTCGGAACACGCGAGCCTGTTCTGGCCGACCAAGGCCATCGCGGCGCTGGCCTCGCTCGCCGCCGGCGCCTTCTACATGGAACTCACCGGCGCCCACCTGCCGATCGAGCGCAGCTTCGCCATGGCGAGCCTCGTCGTCCTCGCCCTCCTCGCCGGGCGCCGCGCACTCTCCATGCGCGGCCTGATGCTCGCCATGGCCGGCCTCGCGCTCATCGAGCCGGACGCCGTCCCCGGCGCCAGCTTCCAGATGAGCTTCTCCGCGGTGCTCGCTCTCATCGCCGGCTACCGCGCGCTCGACCCCTACCTTGCCCGCCTCGCCACCGACACGCACTGGCGCCGCCGCCTGCTGCGCCACGTCATCATGCTCTTCACCACCAGCCTGCTCGCCGGCTCCGCCTCCGCCCCCTACGCCGCCTGGCATTTCGGCCAGATGCAGATCTATTTCGTCGTGTCCAACCTGCTCGCGGTGCCCATCACCGCGGCCTGGACCATGCCCCTCGGCCTGCTCTCGCTCGCCCTGATGCCGCTGCACCTCGCCCGCTTCGCGCTGGTGGCGATGGGCTGGGGCTGTGCCGCCACGCTCGCCATCGCGCGCTTCTTCGCCCACCTCCCCGCCGCCTCGATCGCCGTGCCGCACGCCCCGACCTGGGGGCTGCTGCTCACCTCGGTGGGCCTCGCCTGGCTCTGCCTCTGGCGCTCACGCCTGCGCCTGGCCGGCATTCCCGCGATCGCGCTCGGCATCCTCTCCGCCTGGCTGATCCGCCCGCCCAACCTGCTCGTGGCACCCGACACCCTCGCCGTACGCCACGGCGAGACCGTCCTCACCGCCACCATCCACGGCCGCCAGGCCTTCACGCTCGAACAGTTCCAGCAGGCGCTGCCCTGGAAGCAGACACCGCTGCCCTGCGCCGACGCCATCTGCAAGCTCGCCCCGGGTGCGATGCTGCTGCGCGCCCAGGCGCCCTGCCCCAGGGGCATCGTGATCGCCTTCGTCCCCGCCGCCTGCGGCGCCCAAACGACTGTCATCGACGCCACGGCGCTCAAAAACGGCGCCACCGCGATCTGGCTGGGCCCGCACCCAAGGCTGCTCCCCGACCGCGAGGTACGCGGCAACCGACCCTGGGTCGTCCTCGGTGCCACGCCGCTCCCCGCCCCTTCATCGAAGCCGCGTCGCGCCACGACGCGGGCAGCTCCGGCGGCGCGCGCCGCGCCCAGCCTGCCAATGGCGCCGACCGAATAGGCTTCAGTAGCGTCGCAGCAGCGCCACCAGCCGTCCCTGCACCCGCACCCGGTCGGCCGGGAAGATGCGCGTCTCGTGGCGCGGGTTCGCGGGCTCCAGCGCAATCGAGTTGCCGCGCCGGCGCAGCCGCTTCAGCGTCACCTCCTGCTCGTCGACCAGCGCCACGACGATCTGCCCGTTCTCCGCCGTCAGCGCCGCGCCGATGATCGCCACGTCGCCGTCATGGATGCCGGCGTCGATCATCGAATCACCAGCAACTTCAAGCGCATAATGCTCGCCGTTACCAAGCAGCGCGAGCGGCACCTCAATCGAGGAGGAGGCGTCGCGCAACGCCTCGATCGGCGCCCCGGCGGCGATCCGCCCATACAGCGGCAACGCCACCGCGGAGGCCGCCGGCGCCGCCCGCGCTCCCGCCAGCCGCGCCGAGAAGTTACCCCGTATCACATTGGGACTGAAGGATGCGGGACTCGAGGCCTGGGCCGCCGCCTCCGCCTTCGGCATGTCCTCCGCGAGCCGCACCACCTCCAGCGCCCGCGCCCGGTGCCGGTGCCGCCGCAGGAACCCGCGTTCCTCCAGCGCCGAGATCAACCGGTGGATCCCGGACTTGGAGCGCAGCGACAGCGCCTCCTTCATCTCCTCGAAGCTCGGGGACACCCCGGTCTGCCGCAAATGCCGATCGATGAAGACCAGCAGCTCGTGCTGTTTGCGCGTGAGCATCGTCTCTCCCCGAGAATTGCCGGAACAAACCGGCAACAACGGCGATGTTCTATGTAAGTTCCCGTGAGCGGGTCAAGTGCGGCGAGACAATCCTTGCTTCGCCCAAGCCGGCCTTGCTTCGCGCAAGCCGGCCCTCGCTTCCCGCAAACCGGCGCCCACGGCGCTACGCCTCGGCCGCCTCGACCATGAACCGCTCCACCGACTTGCAGATCACC
>DAHUXX010000162.1 GCA_027306955.1 Acetobacteraceae bacterium
CGGCCGCATGCGCCGCCCGCGCCAACGCCATCGCCTCCTCCACCGTCGGCGCCGTTGGCTTTTCGATATGAATATGCTTGCCCGCGGCGATCGCCCGGCGCACCCGCTCCGGCCGCCCCGCGGTATTGGCGCAATCCATGAAGATCGCCGCCGGTCCCGCCAGCGCCTCATCGAGGCTCGTGGTCCAGCGCAGCCCGCCATGCACCTCGGCCAGCGCGCGCAGCTTCCCGCCATCCCGCCCCACCAGCAGCGGCTCGGGGATCAGCCTGTCGCCGCCGCGCAACACGAGCCCGCCCTCCGCCGCGATCGCCAGCAGGTTCGCAAGGTGCTGCGTGGTGCCCATCCGCCCCGTGGCGCCGTTGATGATGACGCCGATGCGCCGTTCCGCCATGCCGCTTCTCCCCCGTGCGTCGCCACGCCTCGCCATGCCGGGCGCCGCCCGCCGCGGCCGACATCGACGCAGCATGGTCCCGTCGTGCTGGATCGTCTATTCTGCCGGCGGTTTGCCACCCACTCGCAGCGCCGGAGCCGCACCATGAAACGCCTGCTTCCCGCCGCTCTCTTCCTGGTCCTTCCTGGCCTCGCCCTTCCCGGGCACGCGCTCGCCGCCCCGCCCGCGGCGTTGCCCGCCGCCCCGGCCACGCCCACCTCGCCGGTGGTCGCCGCCTTCGTCAACGCCCGGCTGCGCGAGCCCATCGTCAACGGCGACACCAACGCCGCCCGTGCCGCGATGCTCGCCGACGCCGAGAAGATCTGCGCTGCCCTGCAAGCCTCGCTCAACCTCGCCTGCGCGGTGAACAACATCCAGTTCAACGCCGGCCCGATGATGCGCGGCCCCTACGGCATGCAGCAACCCGCCGGACAGTTCCTGATCGGCAACGCGAACCTGCAGCTCCGGCCGCAGGGCCAGTAAGAGAGCAGCAGGGAACTTTTCTCACCCCGCTGGTTCGATGGCCTCAACCAGCGCGCCGACGTCGTGCGTGTCGGCCGGCCAGCGCGTCGCCGTTACCCGCTTGCCCGTGACACCGTCCGCCGCCGCGGAGACCAGCCACAACAGTGGCGCCACGACGATCGCGGGGTCGAGCAGCTTCGCCCGCACCGCCTCCGCGACACCTTCGGGGATCATGCCCGTCGCCGTGGCACCTCCCGGCAGCAGCGCGTTCACCGTCACCCCCGTCCCCGCCAGGTCCTGCGCCCAGATCGCGGTCTCGGACTCCAGTGCCGCCTTGGACGGGCCGTAAGGCGAGAAGCCCTTCCGGCGCATCGTCTCGCGGTTCATCGAGACGTTGACGATCCGCCCCCGCCGCGCCTTCAGCATCCACGGCACGGCGTGGCGCGCCATCAGGAACGGCCCGTTGACGTTGGTGTCCATCACCAGCCGCCACGTCTCGGCCTCCACCTCCCAGAACCGTGTCGGCTCCGTCATGAAATCCCGGCTGACATACTTCATGCCGCGCCCGGCATTGTTGACCAGGATGTCAAGCCGCCCGAACGCCTCGATCGCCGCCGCCACGACGCCCCGGCAATCGTCCTCGCGCGTCACGTCGGCGAGCATCGGCACCACCTGGCCCGCCCCCTCCATCCGCTCCGCCTGCGCGAGCACCTCGTCGAGCTCGCCAGCCTCCCGCGCTGCCGTCGCGACCACGTGGATGCCCGCACCCGCGAGCCCCAGCACCATGGCGCGCCCCAGCCCCCGCCCGCCGCCAGTGACGATCGCGACATGGCTGGAATTCACAGGATCGACCATCGTCCTTCGCCTCCCTGCTGCCCCTGGCGCGCGATCCTAACGCCGCCTCCCGCCGAAGGCGACATGCGGGGCGCCTAGGCGCGCGCCGCCGCCTCGAGCATCGCGCCGAACCCCGCCTGGATGCGCCCGACGGCCTCGTTGCGATAGGAGAACATCGCGCCGTGCTCCGGGTGGACCAGCATCGGCGCATTCGCCTCGAAAACCAGCAGCCGCCCGTCCGCGAGGACGGAAAAATCGATTCCCCCGTAGTCCAGCCCCAGCCGCCGCCCGATCGCCACCAGCGCCCGCCAGGCCAGCTGCCCCAGCACCGCCGCGGGCTCGGCGAGAAACCGCCGCTCTTCCTCCCGCCGCGCCGCGTCCGCCGCCATCCCCGCGGTCCAGTGGTGCACCAGCCAGTTCCTTGAGATCGCGAGGTGATACGGATACACCGTGCCGGCCACCAAAATCGCCCGGTATTTGCGAAACCAGCCGTCCACGCTGGCGTAATCCACGAACGACGTCAGATACGCATCCCCTTCCGCCAGCGCCGCCGCGCACTCCACCCGCCGCACCCCCTCGCCACCGTGCGCGCCGAACGGCCGCGCCAGCAGCGGAAACCCCACCCGCGCCACCGCCTCCGCCACCGGACCCTCCGCCGCGCAGTGCCGGACCACAGGCGGCACCAGCACGCCCGCGATCCCGGCGAGCAGCGCCGGCAGCCGGTCCCGCCGCGTTCGCGCCACAGCCTCGGGTGGGTTCAGGAGCCGCATGCCTCGCGCCGCCAGCCAGTCGCGCACCGTCCCCGGCAACTCCGCCGCCAGGTCCGGATCGCCCATGGCGTTGAACGCCACGTCGCCCCCGCCCGGCGCGTCCGTCGCCTGCGCGTATTCCACATACCACTCGACAAGTGTGTTCTCGTCACGCGGGAGAAGATGCCGGAGCGGAACATTTCCCGCCTCCGACCCCGCCAGCACCAGCACCCGTCGCCGCGCCCGTGCCGCCTCGCGCACCAGCACCGCGCGCCCGCGATACGCCGCGTCCCGATGCCGCCGCGCCGCCTCGGGGTCCGTCCGCGCCAGCAGCGCCGCGAGGTTGCGATGCGCCGCCGCCAGGTCCGGGGCCAGCGTCAGCGCCGCACGCAGATGGACGCATGCCTCGTCCTCGCGTTCCAGCCGCGCCAGCACCGCGCCGAGATTGGCATGTGCCGCCGCGCCCGGCGCGATCGCCAGCACGCGGCGCAGGCATGCCTGCGCCTCCACCAGCCGGTCCGCCTCTGCCAGGCACAGCGCCTCGCTCGCCAGGATGCCGGCGCGTCCCGGCCACAGCGCGTCGACGCGTGCGAACGCCGCCGCCGCGTCCTCGAACCGCCCCAGCGCCTGCCGCGCCCGCGCCAGCACCAGCCACGCCAGCTGCTGCGCCGCGTCGCCGGCGAGCGTCATCTCCGCGGCTTCGGCCGCCTCCTCCAGCCGCCCCGCCTCCAGCAGCGACAAGGCATCGGGCGCGAGGGGCGCGGGCATGGTGTGCGAGCTGGGCATGGCGCCGCCGAGCCTGCCGGCAAAACCTCGCCTTTCGGTAAACCCCGGCGCGGGGCCCACGCCTTAGCGGGGCCTGCGCGCCACCAGGTCGATCAGCGCCGACATTCCGGAATGCCCACTGCCTTCCTCGATTGTCGCGTCATAGGCTTCGAGCAGCTCGATCGTCATGCCCGCGAACGCCTCGCGCAGCATCGCCTCGGTGTAGAGGTTCTCCGCCACCTTCGGCCCACCCGTTCCGTAAGCGATCTGTTCCGGTCGGTAGCCTTCCAGCAACAGCAACCCGCCCGGCTTCAGCGCGCGCCGCATCCCCGCGAAGATCCGCTCGCGCAGCACCGGCCCCGCGAATTGGAAGAAGATCCCCACCACTGCGTCGAACGCCTGCTCCGGCCAGGTCCACTCCGCGAGATCGGCGAGCACGAAATCGAGCGTCACGCCCCGCTTCGCCGCCAGCCGCCTCGCCTTCTCCTGCCCCACCGGTGAGCCCTCGACCGCGGTCACCCGGATCCCCTGCTCGGCGAGCCACACTCCGTTGCGCCCCTCGCCGTCGGCCACCGAAAGCGCGGTCCGGCAGCCCGCCAGCCGCTCCTTCTGCCGCGCGAGGAACGCGTTCGGCCGCTCGCCGAAGACGTATTCCTCCTGCGCGAAACGTTTGTCCCACCGCGCGATCCCGGTATCGCTCATCCCGCCCGCTCCCTCGGCCTGCCGCGCATCCTAGAGCAATTTCCGACCAGATAGCATCATCTGGTCGGACGTCTTGCTCTGGAAAACATAAATTCCAGAGCAACTTATCCCCGATCTGTCTGAGCCGGACAGGTTCAGACAGATCGGGGGTTGCTCGAGCGCCGCGGCGGCGTTCCCGACGAGGCCCCGCCCGCTCGTGCGTTGCCCGAAACCGCGGGACATGGCACGCTGCGCGCACCGCGGCCGTCACGACGCGGAAACACGTGAGACGAATTTCCCGCAACCCGTATCAGGGAGGTTTCCTTGCGCTCGCTCCACCGTCTTTCGCTCGCCGCCGCCCTTGTCGTCGGCCTCGCCCCGCTGGCCCTCGCCGCGGCCCCCGCCCAGGTCGGGAACACCGCCATCGGCAAGGTGCTGGTCAACGCCAAGGGCATGACGCTGTACGAGTTTGCCAAGGACGCCAGCGGCAAGTCCGCCTGCAACGGCCCCTGCGCCCAGCACTGGCCGCCGTTGCTCGACACGGGCGGCGGCACGCCCTCCGGCAACTGGAGCGTTATCACCCGCAACGACGGCGCCAAGCAGTGGGCCTACAAGGGCCACCCGCTTTACACCTGGGTGGGCGACAGCAAGCCAGGCCAGACCAGCGGCAACGGCTTCCTCAACGGCGCGTGGGGCGTCGCCAGGCCCTGAGCCGGCGCTCGCATCGCGACGCGGGGCGGCTCGTCCGCCCCGCGCTCGCGTGCCTCTCGCCTGCCCGCCCCGCCTGCCCGCCTGCCTGCCCGTCCCGGGCCTACCCACGCAGCAGACGCCGTAGCGCCGCCATCGCCTTGGTATCCGGCTCGCCATAGCTGATCAGCCCGTCGAGCTTCCCCTTCGCGGTCATCAGATAGATGAACGACGAATGGTCCATCGTGTAGCTGCCGCCGGGGATCGGCACTTTCTTGTAGTAAACCTTGTAGTCCCTGGCGATCGTCGCGATCTCGGCCGGCGTTCCGGTCAGCCCGATGATGTTCGGATCGAACCCCGAAAGATACTCCTTCATCTTCGCCGCCGTGTCGCGCGCCGGGTCGATGGTCACGAACACCGTCCGCAGCTTCGTCGCCTCCGGCCCCAGCGCGTGCAGCCAGGCGCTCATGTGCGTGAGCGTCGTCGGGCACACCTCGGGGCAGAACGTGTAGCCGAAATAGATCATCGCCGGCTTGCCCAGGAGGTCGCGGCTGGTGAACCGCTTGCTGTTGTCGTCGACGAGGCTGAACGCGCCGCCCACGCCGCTGGTAAACGGCGAGGGCGGCGCGTTCTGCGTGATCATCAGATACTCGCCGATCCCGACCAGCGCCGCGGCGCCCGCCACCCCGACGCTCATGAAGAACCGCCGGTTCATGGCTTTGCCGGGGCCTTGCCCGGCATCGCTCCCATCGTCATGCCCGGCATCGCCCCACCCGCCTGCCCGCCCGCCGCGGACCCGCCCGCCGCCGGCCCGTTCGCCACCGGC
The DNA here is from genome assembly GCA_027306955.1 of Acetobacteraceae bacterium. Taxonomy (GTDB): domain Bacteria; phylum Pseudomonadota; class Alphaproteobacteria; order Acetobacterales; family Acetobacteraceae; genus JAJXXT01. The sequence goes on from DAHUXX010000162.1 coordinate 5,435, forward strand.
CCGTTTGCCACCGGCCCGTTCGCCACCGGAAACGACACGGCCACCTTGCCCGCATGCTTGAAGACCAGCGTCACCGGCACGCGCTCGCCCGGTTTGAACTCCTGCCTCGGCCCGATGATCATCAGGTGATAGCCGTCAGGAGCCAGCGTCACCGTCCTGCCCGGCGGGATCGCGAGTCCGCCTGGCACTGGCCGCATCTTCATCACCCCGTTGCCGGTCATCGACATCTCGTGCACCTGCACGCTCGCCGCATCCGGCGTCGTCGCCCCCACCAGGCGGTCCTCCGCCGCGCCGTGGTTGACGATGCTCAGATAGCCCGCCGCCGATGGCGCACCCGGCGGCGTCGGCCGCACCCAGGGCGAGGTGATCGTGAGCGTCCCCAGCTGCACCGGCTGCGCGAAGGCAGAACCCGCCAGCATCATCGCGCCGGCCACCGCGAGCGCGCGCGTCATCTTCGTCATGATTCGTTCCTTATCCGAAACCGTGCGCCAGAGGGCGCGCCGACACCCAGCCCCGCGGGACCGGTACCCAACCCTTCAGACGGGACGGACGGGAGGCGCCTGCGCCGGCGGCGGCGGTGCCGCGAGCCGGCGTCCGGGCACCGGCACCCGCCGCTCCGGCCTGCCCGCCTCGGCAAGAAACCCCGCGCGCGGCGCCGTCAGCATCGGGGCGGTGGGCGGTCCGGGCGGGCTCGTCGCATGCCCGCCGAAGCCGCAGGGCTTGCCCGCCTTGCCCGCCGGCAGCGCCTTGCCGCCCTTGGCCGTGACGAGCGGCCCGTGCACCAGCGGCCCATGCGCCAGCGGCCCGTGCCCGGTGCAGATCGCGAGCACGGCGCCGCTGCTCGACGCGGGCATGAAGCCCGGCGGCAGCATCACCTTCAGCCATAGCGCCAGCAGGGCGAGGCCCATCAGCCCCCGCCAGCCGCGCCCGGCGCGCATCCACGCGATCATGCGCGCTTCATAGCCGTCGCCCGGCGCGCCGTCACGTCGCCCGCCCGCCTCTCGTCAACCGCTCATGCGGGGGCCTCGGTCACACCCAGGGCATCGCCTCGGCGTAGCCGGCCACGAAGCCCTTGATCGTGTCCGCAAGGCTCAGTGTCAGCCCGGTCTCGTCCTGCCCGGCGATCAGCAATTCCTTGCGCAGCGGGTCCACGGCGAAGCTGTCCACCGAGAACCCGTCATTCACCCCGACCGGACCGGTCACGGTCTGCGCGGGCAGGTCCACCACGAGGTGCGCCCCAGGGTTGCGCGCCAGCGCCGCCCGCAGCTCCGCGCAGCGTGCCTCCGGCAGCACGATCGGCAGCAGCCCGTTCTTGAAGCTGTTCGAATAGAAGATGTCGCCGAACGACGGCGCGATCACCACGCGAAACCCGGAATCGACCAGCGCCCAGGCGGCATGCTCGCGCGAGGAGCCGCAGCCGAAATTGCGATCGGCCACCATGATCGCGGCCCCCTTGTGCGCCGGCGCGTCGAGCGGAAAGCCAGGCTCGCTCCGCAGGTCGTGGAACAGGATTTCCGCGTAGCCGTCCTGGCGCGGGCGCCAGAGATAGCGCGCCGGCACGAGCTGGTCGGTGTCCACGTTGGTCATGTCGAGTGGCATGGCCTTCGCGTCCACGGTCGAAAAAGGTTCCATCACGCCTCTCCCGCCATCAGGCGACGCACATCGGTGATGTGGCCGGTCACCGCCGCGGCGGCCGCCATGGTCGGGCTCATCAGATGCGTCCGCGCACCTGGTCCTTGGCGCCCGACGAAGTTGCGGTTGGAGGTGGAGGCGCAATGCACGCCGGGATCCACCAGGTCACCGTTGACGCCCGCGCACATCGAGCAGCCTGGCTCGCGCCACTCGAACCCCGCATCTTTGAAGACCTGGTCGAGGCCTTCCCGCTCGGCCTGGCGCTTGACCAGGCCCGATCCCGGCACTGCCCAGGCCTGCACCTTCGCCTTGCGCCCCTTCAGCACCGCGGCGGCGGCGCGCAGGTCCTCGATGCGGGAGTTGGTGCAGGAGCCGATGAAGACGCGGTTGATCGGGATCTCGTCGATCCGCATGCCCGGGCTCAGGCCCATGTAGTGCAGCGCGGCGGCGAGCGCCTCGCGCCGCTCCGCGGTGGGCGCCGCCGCGGGGTCGGGCACCGCGCCGGTCACCGCGGTCGCGTGCTCCGGGCTCGTGCCCCAGGTCGCCATCGGCTCGATCGCGCTGCCGTCCAGCGTCACCTCGGCGTCGAACGCCGCGCCGGGGTCGCTCGGCAGCGTGCGCCAGAACGCCACCGCCCGGTCCCACATCGCGCCCTGCGGCGCGTAGGGCCGGCCCTTGAGGTAGGCGAAGGTGGTCTCGTCCGGCGCCACCATGCCGGCCCGCGCGCCGGCCTCGATCGACATGTTGCAGACGGAGAGCCGCCCCTCGATCGACATGTCGCGGAACACGGGGCCGGCATATTCGATCACCTTGCCGGTGCCCCCGGCGGTGCCGATGCGCGCGATGATCGCCAGGATCGCGTCCTTCGGCGTGACTCCCGCGCCGAGTTTCCCCTCCACGCTGATGCGCATGCTCTGCGGCTTGCGCGACTGCCACAGCGTCTGCGTCGCCAGCACATGCGCGACCTCCGAGGCACCGATGCCGAACGCCAGCGCCCCGAGCGCGCCGTGGCTCGAGGTATGGCTGTCGCCGCACACCATGGTGATGCCGGGCAGCGTGATCCCCTGCTCCGGCCCGATCACGTGGATGATGCCCTGCCGCGGATCGCCGAGCCCGAAATGGGTGAAGCCGTGCTTCCTCGCGTTCTCCGCCATCCCCGCGACCAGGTCGCGGCGGAACGCCTCGCTGATCGAGGCGAGATCGTTGCCGGCGGTGGAAACGTAATGATCCGGCGTGCCGAAGGTGTGGCGCCTGTCGTGCAGCGGCAGCTTGCGCTCGGCGAGGAAACGGAACGCGGCTCCCGAGCCGTCGTGCAGAAGATGTCGCCCGACCAGCAGCAGCACCGCCCCGTCCGGCCGCGTCACCACGGCATGGCGCGCCCAGATCTTGTCGAACAGCGACTGCGGCGCGCTCATTCCGCGGCCTCCCGCGTGGATACGTCGCGGAAGCGCGTGCGCAGCGGGTCCCATTCGTCCGCGCCGACGCGCGAGAAGGCCTGGCGCACCGTCATCCCGCCCACCTCGGGGTGCCGGCGCGTCGCCTTCAACGCCGCCAGCGCGCCGTCGCACGCATGCATCATGGTCTTGAACAGCAGTCCCGGAACGATCACCAGGCGATAGCCCATCGCCTCGGCCTCATCGAGCGTCACGTCCGGGCTCTTGCCGCCCTTCACCAGGTTGTAGAGGCACGGGCCCTTCACCCGCTGCGGCACCGCGGCGACCTCCTCCATCGTCCGCGGCGCCTCGAGGAACGCGATGTCGGCGCCGGCCGCCAGCGCCGCGTTGCAGCGCCCCACCGCCTCGTCGAAGCCCGCGACCGCTCGGCTGTCGGTGCGCGCGATCACCACGAAATCCGGGTCCGGGCGCATCGCCACCGCGGCGCGGATCTTGGCCAGCCAGTCCTCGCGCGGAACGATCTCCTTGTCGTCGAGGTGGCCGCACCGCTTGGGCGAGACTTGGTCCTCGATATGGATCCCCGCGGTACCGGCGCGCGCATGTTCCTGCACCAGCCGCACCACGTTGAGCTCGTTGCCATAGCCGGTGTCGCCGTCGGCGATCACCGGCGCGTTGGCGGCGCGCACCAGGCGCGCGGCGTTGTCCACCATCTCGCTCATCGTCACCAGGCCGTAGTCCGGGTAGCCGAGCGTCGCCGCCGTCCCCGCTCCGGTCATGTAGACCACGGGAAACCCGGCCTGCACGATGAGGCGCGCGCCGATGGCATCGAAGGCACCGGGCGCGGCGATCGTCCGCTGTTCGCTGAGCAGGGCACGCAGGCGTGCGGCATGACTGGTTGGCATCGGCGTTTCCCCTTGTTCTGGCTCGAGGTTAGGCATTCGGCCGCGCGCGGACAAGCCGCGCGCGGCTGGCGTTCCGTTCCGCCGGCGGTCTCATCGCTGGCGCCGCAGGCGCTTGTCGGCCGCGAGCAGCCCCGCATTGGCCAGGATCGCGGTCACCACGACGATCAGCACGACCGCGGTGGTCAGCTTCACGTTGTGCAGGTTGATGCCGTTGAGGATGAGAAACCCCATGCCCTTCTGCGAGGCGAACATCTCGCCGATCAGCACCCCGAGCAGCGTGAGCGAGAACCCCACGCGCAGCCCGGTGAAGATTTCCGGCAGCACCGCGGGCGCCAGGACGTGCAGCAGGGTCTGGCGCGGCGAGAGGCGCATGGCGCGGGCGCTGCGCAGCAGCACCGGCGGCAGCCCTTTCACCGCCGCGAGGGTGAACAGCGTCACCGGGATCACGCCATGGATCACCCCGAACGCCACCTTCGCCGACAGCCCGAGCCCGAACAGCAGCAGGATCAGTGGGTAAAGCGTCACCTTCGGAATGGTGTAAAGCGCCGCCAGCACCGGTTCGGTCACGTCGCCGGCAAAGCGCCACAGCCCGAGCCCCAGCCCCGCCAGCACGCCGAGCAGCGAGGCGATCGCCAGCGAAGAGACAAACGCCAGCGCCGTCGCCCCCACATTGCTCCAGAACCAGCCCTGCTCCAGCATTGAGATTGCATAGGCGACGGTGGCGAAGGGCGAGGTGATCGCCGACGACCCGGCATAGGCATAGGCCCCCTGCCAGCAGACCAGCAGCGCCAGCACGATCAGCAGCTGGTCGAGTGCCAGGCTGCGCCGCCGCGCCGGACGGACCAGCGTGGCGCTCATGCCCGAGCCCTGCGGCGCAGCAGCCGCTGCTCCCACATGTGCAGCAGCGAGTTCATCGCCGTCGCCACCAGCAGCACGAACAGCATCAGCCCGTACATCGTCTTGTTATCGAAACTGTTATAGGCATAGGCAATCTGGTAGCCGAGCCCCCTGCCGGAAAGGATGAACTCGCCGGCTATGATGCTGATGAAGGCATAGGCGAGCGCCAGCTTCATCCCCGTCATCAGCGACGCGGCCGCGGCCGGCACCACCACCAGAAACAGCGTGCGCAGCCGGCCAAGCCGGTGCATGCGCGCCACCTTGATCAGCACCGGCGGCACGCGGTCCAGCCCGTTCAGCGTGCTGATCGCCATCGCCACCATGGCGGCAGCGAACCCGATCGCCACCAGCGGCATCTCGTTGAGCCCGAAGAACGCCACCAGTACCGGATAGAAAACGAAGAACGGCACCGCGTAATAGGACGCGAGCAGCGGGTCCAGCGCACGGCGCAGGCGCGGCATGGCATGCAGGACCGCCCCCGCCGCGGTCCCCACCACGACCGAGAGCGCAAACGCGATCGCCACCGTCGAGAACGTCCGCTCGATGTCGGGCGTCACTTTGCCCGAGGCCAGCAGGTCCACCATCGCCACCGCCATCTGGCTCGGCGCCAGCAGCGTCAGCGGATTGATCACGCCGGTGCGGCACAGGATCTCGAGCAGCGCGATCGAGCCCACGATCAGACCGACCCGGCTCGCCAGCACGGCGCGCCCGCGGCTCACGGTGGCGCGCCACCCATCGCCTTGAGCGATTCCGCGCGCAGATGCGACCACAGCCTGGCGGTGATCGCGCCGAACCCGGCCTCGGCCACCAGGCTGCTGTCGCGCTCGCGCGGCCAGCCAGTCTTGAGCAGGTCGACGAAGCGTCCGGGCCGCGCGGACATCGCGCCCACCCGGTCGGACAGCATCGCCGCCTCGTCGAGCGCGTGCGTGATCAGCAGCACCGTCGCCCGGGTCTCGCGCCACAGCCGCAGCAACTCGTCGCCCATCAGCAGTCTGGTCTGCTGGTCGAGCGCGCCGAACGGCTCGTCGAGCAGGATCAGCCGCGGCTGCAGCACCAGCGTGCGGGCGATGCACACGCGCTGGCGCATGCCGCCAGAGAGCTGCACGGGATAGGCGCGCGCGAAATCCCTCAGCCCCATGAAGCCGATCGCGTACTCCACCCGTCTGCGCACCTCCGCCGGATCGACGCCGGCGCGTCGCAGCCCGAAGGCGATGTTGTCGGTGACGGTGAGCCAGGGAAACGACGCGTCCTCCTGGAATACCACGCCGATCCCATCCGGCACCTTGCCCGCCACCGGCTTGCCCTCGAACATCACCTCGCCGGCGCTCGGTGCCGCCAGTCCCGCCTGCACGTCGATCAGCGTCGACTTGCCGCAGCCGGACGGACCCACGACGGAGAAGAACTCGCCGCGCGCCAGGTCGAGGTCGATCGGCCCCAGCGCATGCACGGGCGCCGCCCCGGGATAGACCCGCGTCACCCCGCGGAGCGAGGCATGAGCGGCGGGCGCGGCGGCGCCGGGCAGCGCCGCCGCGCCCGCCAAGGCATCGGCCATCACTTCGACTTCAGCTGCAGGTCCTTGGGAAGGAATGAGATGTCGACCACCTTCTTCCAGTCCACCGGTCCCTTCTGCTTGCCGATGATCTGCAACCCCTCGATCATCCGGTTCATGCCAGCATAGTCGAGCTCGCCTTCGAGCCAGTAATGGATCGCCGCGAAGTTGTGAAACACCTTGCGATAGAGCGCGGCGTTGCCGTGATACGCCGCGGCCACGATATCCGCGGCCTGGTTCGGATGCGCGTAGATGAAGCGCACGCCGTCTTCCCGCGCGGCGATAATCCCCCGCAGCACCTCGGGATGCGCCTTGGCGTAGGCTCGCGTGGTGATCCCCACCGATTGCATCATCTGCGGCGGCATCACGTCCTTGACCCAGAAGACGGGCTGGATCTTGCTCTCGTTCTCCGACCAGACCGGCTCGCCGGTCATGCCGGTGTCGATGGCGCCGTTCAGCACCGCGGAGAGGTTGGCGCCGATGCCACCGACCGAGACCAGCTTCACGTCGCTCGGCTTCATCCCGGCACGCTGGAGCGCCATCAGGATCAGCATGTTGGTCACCGACCCGGGCTCCGTGAAGCCGACCCGCTTGCCCACCAGGTCCTTGACGGAGTGCAGCGGCGAACCGGGTTTGGCGATCCAGAGAATGTCGGCGATCGTGTCGACGCCGCCGTTGATGATCACCAGCGGCTGGCCGGCATTGATCGCTTCCACCGCGGCGGACAGCGCCACCTCGCCATAGGGTATCCCGCCGGCGAGGGTGTTGCGCACCGTCGTCCCGCCTCCGGACGAGGTCAGGAAGCCCGTGATGTCCACGTTGTGTT
>DAHUXX010000185.1 GCA_027306955.1 Acetobacteraceae bacterium
GGTGCCGGTGGCGCCGGAGCCGCTGGCGCTGTCGCTGACGGGGCTCGGGGCGCTCGCGGTCAACCTCGCCTGCGCGCTGATGCTGGCGCGCTACCGCCACCACGCAGGCAGCCTGACGCGGGCGGCGTTCCTCTCGGCGCGCAACGATGTGCTGGCCAACGTGGCGATCATCGGCGCCGGGGCGGTGACGGCGCTGCTGTGGCGGACGGCGTGGCCCGACGTTGTCGTGGGTCTCGGGATCGGGCTGCTCAACGCCGATGCGGCGCGCGAGGTGTGGGGCGCGGCGCGGGCGGAGCATCGGGAAGCGGTCTGACCGGGCGTGGATTCTGGCCGGGGAATGGGTCGGGATGGTTCGGTGTCGAACCGTCAAGGAGCGTGGCGCGGCGGCAGCGCGCGCGGCTCCGCGTCTCCGTCAGGGCTCCTATCAAGGTTTTGTGACACGTCGGTTTTTTCTTCCAATTGGCTTACGAATCAATGTCTTACGTGGTCATGCGTCCATGGCATGGCGGAGAGGCGCGTTTAGGGGGATGTAACGATGTGCGGCGCAACATATTTTCGTTGCGTGAGTTGGAGGTCACTGCCGGTGCTGGGCAGGTGGTGGCCGGAGTTCCCGCCCAAGCGGCGGGAAGGGGTCCTTGGACCCTACGTCTCCCAGACGTGAAGCCTCCCTGTACCCTTGCCCCGCGGTTCGTCCGCGGGGCTTTTTTTTGCGCCGTCAGCCGCCGAGCAGGCGCAGGAGGTCGGCGAAGCTTGCCTGCACGTCATGGCCGGACGTGTCGAGCGTAAGCTCCGCGCGGGCGTAGAGCGGCTCACGGGCGGCGAGGATGGTGCGCAGGTCGGCCATCGCGCCGCGGTTGTCCTGCATCGGGCGCATGTCGCCCTGGGCGACCACCCGCGCCATGTGCTCCTCCGGCGAGGCGCGGACCCAGACGGTGCGGCAGCTCTCCAGCAGCAGGGCGAAGGTTGCGGGGTCGGCGACAATGCTGCCGCCCGTCGCGAGCACGAAGGGCTCGCCCGCGCCGAGCAGACGTTCCAGCACCGCGCGCTCGAGGCGGCGGAAACCGGCCTGGCCGTGCAGCTCGAACAGCTCCGAGAGGCCCATGCGCGCCTCGGCCTCGATCTCGCGGTCGAGCTCGTGGAAGGCGACGCCGCGATGGGTGGCGAGCAGGCGGCCGAGCGTGGATTTGCCGGCGCCGCGCAAGCCGATCAGGGCCACGCGGGAGTGGCGCAGGCTTGCCGCGCCGGCGCCGAAGCGGGCGGCGAGCAGCGCGCCGGCTTCGTGGCGCTCGCGCGGCGAGAGGCGGGCGAGCAGGCCGCCGAGGAGGCCCTCGGCCAGCGCGTGTTCCGCCTCGCGCGGGGCGAGCAGGTCGGTGAGGGAGACGCCGAGCGCGGTGGTGAGCGCGCGGGCGACGAGGAGGGAGGCGTTGCCGGCGCCGGCCTCCATCTGCGCGATGTAGCGCTCCGAGACACCGGACTGCTCGGCGAGTGCGCGGCGGGTCATGCCGCGGCGGGCGCGCAGCGTGCGCAGCGTCTCGCCGACCTGGTGGAGGAACTCGGGCTCCGCGGCCTCGTGCCGGCGGGTCATGCCCCCTCCCCTTCGGCCCGGCCCTCTTGCGCGCTGTCGGTCATGCGGCGGAGTGTTCGTGGCGGGCGGGCGGATGTCCAGGGAGGTGCGGATTGTTTCGTTATATCGTGGTGGCGCCGCCGGGGGTGGGGCTGGTGACGCCGGTGGAGGAGATCGCGCGGGTTGCGGGCGCGGCGACCGGGCTGGTGGCGGGCCTGGTGCACACGCCGGCGCGCGGCTCCGACCCCTATCTTGACGACGGGGCGCCGCCGCCGGTGGCGCTGGCGCTGGATTTTCCGTCGATCGAGGCGCTGGAGGCGGCGGTGGCCCCCGCCGGGACGTTGCGGGGGCTGGCGGCGATGCTGCCGGCGGGGACGACGCAGCAGGCGATGGTCGCGCGGCGGTTTCCGGTGCCGGATGCGAGAGGGCCCGCCGCATGCACGTACCTGGTGACCTATGAGGGGCGGGCGGAGGACGAGCAGGCGTGGCTTGAGTATTACCTGGCACACCACCCGCCGATCATGGCGCGGTTTCCGGGGGTGCGGGCGATCGAGATCTGTACGCGGGTGGACTGGATGGGCGGGCTCGACCTGAAGCGGGCGCGGGCGTTGCAGCGCAACAAGGTGGTGTTCGACGACGCGCAGGCGCTGACGGCGGCGCTGAACTCGCCCGTACGTCACGAGATGCGCGCGGATTTTCACCGGTTTCCGCCTTACGCGGGACCGGTGACGCATTTCCCCATGGCGACGCGGCGCTTGCGGGCATGAAACGGCGGCTGGTGCGGACCGCGGGCGAGGGCATGTGGATGGTGGGGGCGCGATGATCCGCAATTTCGCTGACCACGCGGCGAATGAGCGCACCTTTCTCGCCTGGGTGCGAACCGCGATCGCGGTGATGGCGTTCGGCTTCCTGGTGGCGAAGTTCGACCTGTTCCTGAAGATCGCGGCGCAGTCGCTGGCCCGGAACGGGCGGGTGCCCGCGGTGCCGGGCGGCGGGTTCGGCGGCGTGGCGGGGATGGTGCTGATTGCCGCCGGGACGCTGATGGTGGCGGTGGCGGCATTGCGCTTCCTGCGCACGCGGCGGGCGATCGAGCAGGCCGAGGTGTCGCGTGGCGGAGCGCGGACGGATCTCGCGCTGGCCGGGATGCTGGTGCTGCTGGGCATCGCCCTGGTGCTGTATCTGATGCAGACGCTCTGGACGGGGGTGTGAGGAGGGTGTGTTCGGGGGCGGGCGCGGCGGCGAGCGGAGACCAGGATCACGGAATCGTTGCCAGGGCGGCGGCTTTCCCATAGCGTTGTTGCTGGTCTGGAATGTCGCTCGGGACAGGGAGAGGCGGCTATGAGAACGGTTCTGTGCGCTTATGGGCTCGCGGTGCTGCTGGCGTTCGGGGTGACACCGGCCCTTGCGCAGGACGTTCCCGCCGGCGGCGTGACGGTGCCGGAAGTGGCGCAATGGCTGCGCTCCAAAGGCTACCCGGTGCAGCTGGTAACGCTCAGCAAGGGCTCGGTGGAGATCCGCAGCGCGTCGAACGGGGTCAACTTTTACATTCATTTCTACGACTGCCACGGCGGACCGCGCTGCGCCAGCCTCGGGTTTGATGCCGGCTTCAACACGCATGGCCGCTTCGACCTCGCCAAGGAGAACGCGTGGAACAGCAATAACCGCTGGGCGCGCGTGTCCATCGACAAGAACGACGATCCGTGGCTGGTGATGGATGTCGATGTGTTTCCGGGCGGGACCTACACGCTGCTGAACGACGAACTCGGCATCTGGCGCGACATGCTGAGCACGTTCGCGAAGTCCATCAACTTCTGAGCCGGCGGCCTGCGTCGCCCGCGCGCTGGCGCTGGATGGGCGGGCATGGGAGCGTGCCGTAGGAGCAGAAGACGCAGCAATCGCCTGGCTTGGGGCGAAGCAGCGCGCGGCAGGATTCGCACTCGTAGAAGAACTGGCAGGCATCCACGGGCATCGCCTCGAGCTTGCGGTGGCCGCAATGGGGACAGGTGATCTCCGACTGCAGCCGGGGTTGCATGGCGGCTAGCCCAGCAGCGGGCGGCGGACGGAGAGAAACTCGTCGAAGGCGGCGGCGAAGGCGTCGAAATCGGCGTCGGTGAGCGGCAGCGAGAGGGCGATCATGCCGCGGCGCGCGATCCAGAAGCCGGCGCGCAGCAGGTCGAAGAACAGAAGCTCGCGGATGCGCGCCTCGCCGGCGTTGGATTGCTCGGGCGTGGTGATCTCGCCGGCGACGGGGTGGAAGGCCATCATCGAGCCGATGCCGGTCCATTGCACGGGGGCACCGGAACGTTTCGCTGCGTCATTGAGGCGGGCGCGGAGCTTTTCGCCGCGCGCGTTGAGGGTTTTCGCGGCTTCCTCGGTGTAGATTTCCGTAAGGGCCGCGATGCCGGCGGACATGGTGAGCACGTTGTTGTTGAACGTGCCGGCGTGCGGCAGCGCGCCCTCGCGCGAGGGGTCGAAGCGGGCCATGAGCGCTTCCTTGCCGCCGAACGCGCCGAAGGACATGCCGCCGCCCACGTATTTGCCGAGCGTCATCAGGTCCGGGCGGATGCCGCGCGCCTCGCCGAGGCCGTGCACGGCCAGGCGCGAGGTCATCACCTCGTCGAAGATGAGGGTGATGCCGCGCTTGGCCGTTTCCTCGCGCAGCATCGCGAGGAAACCGGGGGTCGCGGGGATGCAGCCGCCACCGCCGAGCATCGGCTCCAGGATCACGGCGGCGAGTTTTTCCGCGTTGTCCGCGATGAGGGCGCGGGTGCCCGCGGTGTCGTTGTAGCCGGCGAGCACGTAGTCGAACGGGGCGTTGATGTTGGCACCGCCCGAGAAGGTGAAGACGGCGCCGTGGTAGCCGCCCTTGAACACCATGACGCCGCGCTTGCCGCTGGTGGCGACGGCGGTGCTGATGGCGAGCAGGTTCGCCTCGGTGCCGGAGTTGGTGAAGCGCAGGAGTTCCATGGCGGGGAAGCGCGCCTTCACCAGGGCGGAGAATTTCGGCTCCAGCGTGTTGTGGCCGCCGAGGCTGATGCCGCCGTCCAGCGCGGCGATGACGGCGCGGCGCGCTGCGGGGTGGGAGTGGCCGGCAATGCCCGCCGTGTATTCGCCGAGGAGATCGACGTATTCGTGGCCGTCGACGTCGAACAGGCGCGCACCCTCGCCCCTCGCGAAGCCGAGGGGGAACGGGTCGTAGTAGAGCACCGTGCGGGTGTTGCCGCCTGGCATCGCGGCGCTCGCGGCCTGCTGGCGCGCGAGGGAGGCGGGGTTGCGCGCGGTGTAGTCGCGCTTTGCGTCCGCCAGCGCTTCCTCGATGGTGACGTTGCGGCCGCTGTTGCTGATCTCGTTCATGGGAAGCATGCTCACGCCGCGCCGGGTCGGCGTCAATCGGTGGGAGGCGGGGATGGCGGGTGCGGGGGCGGAACGGATCGCGCTGGTGACGGGGGCGGGCAGCGGCGTGGGGCGGGCGGCGAGCCTTTCGCTGCTGGGCGGCGGCTGGACCGTGGTGCTGGCCGGCAGGCGGGCGGAGGCGCTGACGGAGACGGCGAACCTCGCCGGCGATGGCGCGGGGCGGGCGGTGTGCGTCGCCTCCGACGTGAGCGACCCGGCCTCGGTGGCCAGGCTGTTCGAGACGATCCGGGCGCGGTGCGGGCGGCTCGACCTGCTGTTCAACAACGCGGGCGGCAATGTGCCGAGCACCAATTTCGGCGAGATGACGTGGGAGCAGTGGCGCCGCGTGGTGGCGGTGAACCTCGACGGGGCGTTTCTCGTCGCCAACGCGGCGTTCCGCATGATGCGCGACCAGCGGCCGGAGGGCGGGCGGATCATCAACAACGGCTCCATCTCCGCGCATGTGCCGCGGCCTGGCTCCGCGGCCTATACCGCGACGAAGCACGCGATGACGGGGCTGACGCGGGCGATCTCGCTCGACGGGCGGGCGTTCGACATCGCGTGCGGGCAGATCGACATCGGCAACGCGGCCACACCGATGACGGCGCGGATGGCGGGCGGGGTGCCGCAGGCGGACGGGACGATGAAGCCGGAGCCGACGATGGATGTGGCGCATGTGGGCGAGATGGTGCTGACCATGGCGAACCTGCCGCCGGATGCGAACGTGCAGTTCGTGACCATCATGGCGACGAAGATGCCGTTTGTCGGGCGGGGGTGAGGTGAGGTCGCTGCCCTTTGATCGAGTCGCTTGACATCGCGGGTGGCGGGGGCGGAGCCTTCCGGCGTCTTGTCACGCGGAGGAAAGCGGGATGAACAATGCGAGGAGTGGTATCGGCGTTCTACCGGCCGTCGCCGCGGCGGGGATCGCGCTGGCGCCGGCGGTTGCGATGGCACAGCAGCCGGGGGCGCATCGTTACATATTCGGTCCATTCATGATGGACTGGACGGGAGGGTGGTTCGGCATGTTCCTCGGCCCCGTGTTCATGGTCGGCATGCTGCTGCCGGCGCTCGTCATCGCGGTCCTGCTGGTGCGCTGGGTCGCGGGGCCCTGGCATGCGTTTCCCCCGCCGCCGCACGCGCCGCCGCCGGGTCGTGGGCCGCTCGATATCCTCAAGGAACGGTTCGCGCGCGGCGAGATCGACAAGGCGGAATACGAGGAGCGGCGGCGCGTTCTCGGGGAATAGAGGCGATCGCTTGAGCGGAGCCGGGGCGCCCACCGCGATCGGGCCGGGAGCCTACGCAACCTGGCGCGGGACGGCGCTGGGCGCGGCGACGGAGGCGATCGAGCAGCGCCTGGTGCTCGAACTGCTGGGGCGGGTCGAGGGCAGGCGGTTTCTCGACGCCGGGTGCGGGGACGGGGCGCTGGCCTGCGCCGTGGCGGCACGCGGCGCGGTTGCGACGGGGCTCGATCCCGATCCCGCGATGGTGGAAGCGGCGCGTGCGCGGGCCGGGCGGGAGCGTGTCGCGGTGGAGTTCGTCCGCGGGCGGATCGAGCGGCTACCGTTTGCCGATGCCAGCTTCGACGTGGTGGCGGCGGTGACCGTGCTGTGCTTCGTGCAGGACGCTGCCGGGGCGATGCGCGAGATGGCGCGCGTGCTGCGACCGGGCGGACGCCTGGTGCTGGGCGAGCTGGGTCGGTGGAGCCTCTGGGCGGCACGGCGCCGCGTGCGGGGCTGGCTGGGCTCCGCGACGTGGCGCAAGGCGCGATTTCGTTCCGCCAGTGAATTGAGGGCGCTGGCCGAGGCGGCGGGGCTGCGGGTGACGGCGGTGCGTGGCGCGGTGTTCTATCCACCGGCGGGATGGTGCGCGCGGGCAATGGCGGCGTGGGATCCGTGGCTGGGCCGGAGGACGACGGTGGGCGCCGCGTTCGTGGCTCTCGTTGCCAGCAAAAGCGCGTGACGGAGGCGGACGGTCAGATTCCGAGATGCGCCTTCATCAGCGCGGGGTCGGACCGCAGGGCTTCGGGCGTGCCTTCCCAGACGATGTGGCCGTTGTTGAGGATGTAGACGCGGTCGGCGAAGGAGAGCGCGGCCGTGACGTTCTGTTCCACGACCAGAATGGTGCGGCCCTGCTCGGCAAGCTCGCGGCTGACGCGCACGAGGTCGCGCACGATGAGGGGGGCGAGGCCCTCGAAGGGCTCGTCGAGCAGGATGACGCGCGCGTCGCGGATCAGCGCGCGGGCGATGGCGAGCATCTGCTGCTCGCCGCCGGAGAGCTGGCGGCCGCCGCTGCGGCGGCGTTCGCGCAGGCGCGGGAAGAACTCGTAGATGCGGTCGAGCGTCCAGGCGCTGGGTGCCGTGAGGGCGGCGAGGCGGAGGTTTTCCTCGACCGTGAGCTGGCCGAAGATGGCACGCTCCTCCGGCACGAGTTGCAGGCCACGGCGCGCGATTTCGAAAGGCGGGCGGCCCGCGATTGGTTCGCCATCGAGACGGATGCTGCCCGAGCGGGGTGCAAGCACGCCCATGATGGTGCGCAGCGTGGTGGTCTTGCCCGCGCCGTTGCGGCCGAGGAGTGCCACCACCTCGTTGCGCCCGACATGGAGCGAGACGTCGAACAGGATGTGGCTGTCGCCGTAGAAGCTGTTGATGCGCTCGATTTCCAGGAGGGACGCGGTCATGCGTGGACCCCCTCCCCCTGCATTCCTTCTTCGTGCATGCCGCCGAGATAGGCGTCCTGCACGGCCTGGTTGCGCTGGATTTCCTCGGGCGTGCCCTCCGCCAGGAGGCGGCCCTCGTAGAGAACGGTGATGCGCTCGGCGAGCTCGAAGATCGCGTCCATGTCGTGCTCGACGATGACGAGCGTGCGGGTGCGCGCGATCTCGCGCACCAGCGCGCGCGTCGCGACGCGCTCGGCGGGGCTCATGCCGGCAAGCGGCTCGTCGAGCAGCAGCACGTTGGGGCCGGTGGCGAGCGCGATGCCGATCTCGAGCCGGCGCTTCTCGCCGTAGGGCAGGACGTGCGCGGGAACCTGGGCGCGGTGGGTGAGGCCGACCGTTTCGATTGCGGCACGGACCTGAAGCTCGACCTCCGGCAGCGAGTTCGCGCGGCGCCAGAGATCGGTGCGGAAGGTGCCGCGGGCGCGCGCGAGGGCGGCGATGCGCACATTTTCCTCGGCCGTCATGTCGAGGAAGAGCTGGTTCAGCTGGTTGGACTTGCCGACGCCGAGCTGGGCGGTGCGCGTGGGACCAAGGCCGGTGATGCGGCTGCCGAACAACTCCACCTGACCCGCGGTGGGCGGAATTTCGTCCTTCAGCATCTTGAACAGCGTGGACTTGCCGGCGCCGTTGGGGCCGATGACGGCGTGGATCGAGCCGCGGCGGACGTCGAAGGAAACGCCCTCCACCGCGTGCAGGCCGCCGTAGAATTTCGAGAGGCTGATGGCGCGCAGGGCGGGCACGTCGGGGCCGGTGACGGCGAACGGGGCGTGCAGGGCAAGCGCCGGGGCCTTCACGGGCATGACCGCGGCCTCGCCGCCCTCCTCCGGCACGCCTTCCCCTGCCGCGTGGGCGCGGCGGCGGGAGACGAGGAAGGCAACCTCGCCCGCGATGCCGCGCTTCAGCACCACGACGAGGGCGATGAAGATGAGGCCGAGGACGAGCTTCCAGAGCGCGCCGAGATGCGGGATGAGCTGGAGGTTGTCGCGCAGCCAGAGCCAGATGGTGGCGCCGACCAGCGGCCCGATGAGCGTGCCGACGCCGCCGATGACGGTCTGCACGACGAGCTGGCCCGAGGTGTCGAGCATGAAGGCGTCGGGCGGCATGTAGCTTTGCAGCACGCCGAGGAGGCCGCCGGCCAGGCCCGCGTAGAGTGCCGCGATGACGAAGACCGCGAGCTTGTAGGCGGGGACGGACTGGCCGGTCATGCCGGCGCGCGCGGTGTTCTGCTTGATGGCGCGCAGCACCGTGCCGAAGGGCGAGTGCAGGATGCGCCGCGCGAGGACGAAGCCGGCGAGGAAGATGATCGCCAGCGCCCAGTAGAGCGGCTCGCCGGCGGTGAGCTTGTGGCCGGCGAGGCTGGGCACCGGCACGCCGGGCAGGCCGTTCTCGCCGCCGGTGAGGCCCGCGAGCGGGGAGTTTTCCAGGAAGAACGCCATCTGGCCGAACGCCAGGGTGATCATGGTGAAGTAGATGCCGATGCGCCGCACCGCGAGCCAGCCGACGAGCAGGCCGAACACGCCGGCGGCGACGGTGCCGATGGCGAGTGCGAGCCAGACGCTGCCGACGATGTGCGCGGTGAGCAGGTAGGCGGAGACGAAGCCGCCGGTGCCGTAGAACGCCGCCTGGCCGAAGGAGAGCAGGCCGGTCGCGCCGAACAGCAGGTCGAAGCCGAGGCCGATGATGCCCCAGTCCAGGATGCGCTGCAGCAGGTCGAAGGAGAAGCCGAGATGGGGCAGCACGAAGGGAGCGGCGATGAGCACCAGCGCCATCGCCAGCTCCGGCCCGAGGCGTCGCGTCATGGGACGCGCCTGTGGAAGCGGAGCATCAGACGCGGCCCTCGGAGCCGAACAGGCCCTGTGGGCGCAGCACCAGCAGCAGCGCCATGACGGCGTAGAGCATCACGTCCGAATAGGCGGCGTTGAAGGCGGAGGTGAGCGCGATGATCTCGCCCGCGACGATGCCGCCCACGACCGCGCCGGGGAACGAGCCGAGGCCGCCGATGACGATGACGACGAAGGCCTGGACGAGGAAATTGGAGCCCATGTCCGGCTCCACCGAGATGATCGGCGCGTAGAGCATGCCGGAGACGCCGGCGGTGACGACGCCGATCACGAAGACGGCGAGGAAGGCGCGGCGGACATTGATGCCGAGGATGCCGACCATGCGCGCGTCCTCGATGCCGGCGCGGACCACGAGGCCGATCGAGGTGCGGTAGAGCACCAGGTAGAGGGCGATGAGCAGCGCGGCGATGATGCCGATGAGCTGCAGCCGGTAGGTGGGGTAGAAGAGGAAGCCGAGGTGGACGATGCCCTGGCCCCAGGAGGGCGTGGGCACGGTGAGCGCGTTGCCGCCGAAGATGGCGCGCGCGATTTCCGTGAAGACGATGCCGGCGCCGAAGGTGACGAGGATCTGGTCCTCGTGCGGGCGGGCGTAGAACAGGCGCACCAGCCCGCGTTCCAGCGCCACGCCGACGACGACCGCGAGCACGTAGGAGCCCGTGGCCGTCGCGACGACGTACATCGCGTAGGCGCCCAGCATGAACAGGGCGCCGTGCGCGAAGTTGAGCACGCCCAGCGTGCCGAGGATGATGGTCAACCCGCTGCTGACCAGGGCGAGCAACGTGCCGAGAGCCAGGCCGTTGAACGCCTGCGACAGCAGGAGCGGCGCGCTGGGCATGTCTTCAGGCGGACCCGGTCAGGTGTAGGAGCCGAGCTTGCAGCCGAGTGCCGCGGGCGGGTTGATGCAGTCCTCGCCGGGGACGAGGTCGACGATGTCGAAGTAGTCGTTCTTGTTCTTCATCGCCGACGGCGCCTTGGCGACCACCACCGGGACCGGGCGGACGAGCTGGTGGTCCTCCGCGCGGTACCAGACGCTGCCGAGGGCGCTGTCGAACGGCTTCGCCTTCGAGGCCTCCAGCGTCTTGATCACGGTCGGCGGGTAGAAGGTGCCGGCGCGCTCGACCGCGAGCGCCCAGATATAGGTCTGCAGATAGCCGACATTGGCGCCCCACATCGGCGGGCGGCCGTTCTTGGCCTGGAAGGCGGTGACGAAGCTCTTGGCCAGCGGGAACTTGTCTTCCAGCGTCCACCAGAAATCCATGGTGCCGAAGACGCCCTGCATCACCTCGGCCCCGGTCTCCTGTGCCTGGAAGGAGGAGATGTTGGGCACGATCATCTTCATCTTCTTGAACAGGCCGAACTGCACCGCCTGCTTGGTGGAGTTCACGGCCGCGGCGGCGAACTCGATGTTGACGAAGATGTCGGCCCCCGAGTTGGCGATGTTGAGGAGCGCCGAGCTGTAGTCGGTGGCGGACAGCGGCACGACCTGCTTGGAGACTTCCGTCCAGCCGTAGGGCTTGGTGAATTCGGCGAAGGCCTGGTGGACGGAGTGGCCGTAATTGTAGTCCGGCACCAGGTAGGCGACCTTCTTGCCCTTTCCGTAGTGCTTGCCGACGACGGGAGCGAGGGCCTTGCAGGCCATGTAGGCCGGCGGCTGGCTGCGGAAGGCGTAGCGCTGGCAGTCGATCCCCGTCGTTTCGTTGGCGCCCGAGGCGCCGACCATGTTCAGCACCTTCTCGCGCTGCGCCAGCTCCTCGAGCGCCACGGCGGAGGCGGAGGAGACGCAGCCGGTGATCATGATGGCCTTGTCTTTCTGGATGAACTGGGTCTGCGCCTGCACGGAGACGTTCGGCTTCAGCTCGTCATCCGCGACGCCGTACTTGATCGTCTTGCCCAGCACGCCCTTGCCCTTGAGGCCCCAGGCCATGGCGTTGGCGTCGCCGGCGTTGATCTCGGCGATGGCCAGCTCGTAGCCCAGCACATGGTCCTTGCCGTCCGCGGAATACGCGCCGGTGAGCGGGCTGGTGATACCGACGAAGACGGAATCGCCGGAAGCGCCGGCGGGCCAGGTGCCGATGGGCGCGGGCGCCGCGGCGGCGGTACGCGCGACCGCGGGCAGGAGCGCGCCCCCGGCGGCCCCAAGGCCGATCTGCATCACGTGCCGCCGGCCGAGGCCGGACGGGGCTTTGCGATTCGTCATGAGTCGTCTCCCTCCCCTCGCCTCTCGAGCATGGCGGCGTCCGGAGCGTGGGGTTGACCGGACGGCGCCCGGCCCTCGTTTTGGTTGACCCGGAACGAGGGTCCAGCGGTCATCTGACGGCTTCGCCTGCCGATAGCAAGAGTTTCGAAAAATGGAATGTCCGTGATGGGAGGCCGAAGCGGTGCCGAAGATGATGTGCTGAACATCAGTTTTTCGGCGGCCGTCTTCTGGTTGATGCCATAGCGACGGTCCAGGACCCTCAGGCTCTCTTGACTATGCTGTATCGGTCGACAGACCGCCTCTGTCGTCGCTGACCTGCCACTGAGTTGTCATCCAGTGGCGATTAGAGCCTCGGCGGGTTGTATGCCTTGTGGCGCGGTGGGAGCAACGGACACTCATCCAAGCTGCGGGCCGGCCCGGCTGCTCAGCGCCTCGCCAGGACGTCGATTTCCACCAGCGCGCCGCGGGCGAGGCCGGTGACGCCGATGCAGGTGCGCGCGGGGAGTTTTCCCGCCTCGAAATAGGCGCGGTAGGCGGCGTTCATGGCGGCGTAGTCGCGCTCGAAATGGGTGAGGTAGGCGCGCGCCTGGACGACGTGGGCGAAGCCGAGGCCGAGGCCGGCGAGGACCAGGCCGAGATTGTCCATCACGCGGCGTGTCTGCGCCTCGATGCCCTCGGGCAGCGGGGCGGCGTCGTCTTCGGGGTCCGTCGGCATCTGGCCGGTGAGCAGGATCCAGCCGCCGGTCTCGACCGCGTGGCTGAAGGGAGCGACGGGCGCGGGGGCGCCCGCGACCATGTGGAAGATGCGGTCGTTCATCGTTTTGCTTTCGTTATGGTTCGTTGCGTTACTGGTCTTGCGGCGGCTTGCGCGTGGCCTTGCGGGTCGCGGTGTGGCGCTTGGCCTCCAGGCGGCGGGCGCGCTCGGCGCGGGGGATCGCGGTCTTGTGGCGCTTGCGCGGGGGCGTGGCGGCCCTGGCGATGAGGGCGAGGAGCTGGGCGATGGCGTCCTCGCGGTTGCGGGCCTGGCTGCGGGTGGCGTGGGCGGTGATGACGATCTCGCCCTCCGCGGTGAGGCGCGAGCCGGCAAGCGTGGCGAGGCGCGTGCGCACGGGTTCCGGCAGCGAGGGGGAGTTGCGCGCGTCGAAGCGCAGCTGCGCGGCGGTGGCGACCTTGTTGACGTTCTGCCCGCCGGGGCCGGGGGCGCGGATGTAGGTGAGGCGCAGCTCTTCCGTGTCCAGCACGATGCCGGGGGCGGCCTTGCGGTAGCGTTCCGGCATCGGGCGTCCGCCCTCACATGTCGGCGGGCGGGCCGGCGGTGATGCCGCCGTCGATGACGATCGTCTGGCCGGTGAGGAAGCTGGCGGCGGGGGAGGCGAGGAAGACGGCGGCACCGGCGATCTCGTCCGGTTCGCCGATGCGCTTGAGGGGCGTTTCGCGCTCGCGCCGGGCGAGGGTGATGGGGTCCTGCCAGAGGGCGCGGGCGAAGTCCGTGCGGATCAGGCCCGGGGCGATGGCGTTGGCGCGGATGCCGCTCGGGCCCCATTCCACGGCGATGTTGCGCACCAGCTGCAGGTCCGCCGCCTTGGAGATGGCGTACGCGCCGAGATTGGGCGAGCCGCGCAGGCCGGCGATGGAGGAGACGAGGATGACGCAACCGCCGCCGCGCTGCGCCATGCCGGGCAGGACCATGTTGGCGAGCCAGACATTGCTGCGGACGTTGCTGGCCATGATGCGGTCGAAGGCGTCGTCGCCGATCGTGGCGGAGGGGCCGAAATGCGGGTTCACCGCGGCGTTGCAGACCAGGATGTCGATGCCGCCCCAGGCGGCGATGGTGCGCTCGACGAGGGCGGCGAGGTCGTCCTTGCGGCCGATATGGCAGGCCTGGGCGCGGGCCCGCCCGCCGCCTGCCGTGATGTCCGCGACGACCGCCTCGCAGGCGTCGAGCTTGCGGCTGGAGACGGTGACGAGGGCGCCGTGCTGGGCGAGGCGCATGGCGATGGCGCGGCCGATGCCGCGCGAGGCGCCGGTGACGACGGCGACCTTGCCCGAGAGGTCGAAGAGGGTGAGGTCGAGGAGGTTGGTCATGGTTTCCTCACAGCCACAGGAGTCCGAAGGCGATCGTCGCGACGGTGAGCGGGGCGCCGACGCGCAAATAGGTCCAGAAGCCGATCTCGACGCCGTCGTTGCGCGCCTGCTGCACCACGATGAGGTTCGCGACCGAGCCGAGAATGGTGAAATTGCCGGCGAAGGTCGAGGCCATGGCGACGACGCGCCAGGCGCGGGCGGGGTCCGGCAGGGCGGCGACGAAGGGTTTCAGCACCAGCACCGCGGGGACGTTGGAGACGATGTTGGAGAGAACGGCGGTGACG